>NZ_JBSTYP010000073.1:0-20517 GCF_054052405.1 Aeromonas aquatilis
CCAAGGCCCCCTCACAGGGTGGCCTCGATACCGCACGTCTACTCAACCTGATGAGTGATATTAATGGCCAGCCTGATTGGCGCTCTTTGGCTAATCGCGCCTGTGCCTACTATGACAATGACCAGCTGCCGGCCAGCGTGAAAAAGGTGCTGGAAGAGCGTGGCCAGCCACTCACCATCCATAACCTGATCGCCCCCACCATTGATGGGGTACTGGGGATGGAGGCAAAGAGCAGAACCGATCTGATGGTCATTGCAGATGATCACGATGATGAGTTGGAGCAGATGGCTGAGGCGGTTAACGCCGAGTATGCAGACATATGCAGGTTGGGCGGGTTGGACCGCGCCCGTGGTGAAGCCTACGCCGGACAGATAAAGACCGGTCTCGGTTGGGTTGAGGTGCGCCGTCAGGATGATCCATTCGGTCCACGCTACAAGTTCAGCAATATTCATCGGGATGAGGTCTATTGGGATTGGCATAGTCGTGAGCCCGATCTCACCGATTGCCGGTGGTTGATGCGCCGGCGCTGGGTTGATGTGGATGAGGCCAAAACCCTGTTTCCGAGCAAAGCCGAGGCCCTGACCTGGGGGATTAACAACTGGGACGGGATCGTCAACCTGACCTCCATTGAAGGGATGGCCCCAAATTTGGTCAGTGCCTTCGATGAGTGGAGCTCGTTTGACAGCAAACAGGTCGAGTGGTGTAGCCGGGAGCGTGATCGCGTTCTGCTGCAGGTGGTTTATTACCGCACCTTCACCACACGCCAAGTGCTGATGCTCGACTCTGGCCGGGCACTGGAATATGACAAGACCAATCAACTGCATTTGGCCGCTGTTGCCATGGGGCGCGCCAGGCTGGAACGGCGTCCGGTAGCCGTGATCCGAGAGTCCTGGTTCGTGGGTCCCCATCACCTGGTCGATCGCCCCTGCAGTGCGCCTCACAACATGTATCCGCTGGTGCCGTTTTGGGGATACCGCAAGGACAGTTCTGGCGAACCTTATGGCCTGATTGCCCGCGCTATTCCGGCTCAGGATGAGGTGAATCTGCGCCGTATCAAACTCACCTTCTTGCTGCAGGCCAAGCGCGTCATCATGGACAAGGACGCCACCAACATGACCCGAGAGCAGGTGCTGGAGCAGGTAGAGCGTCCGGATGGCTTGGTCGAGCTCAACCCCGATCGCCAGAACAAAACCAGTGTGAGTGACGCCTTCAAGGTTGAGCAGGACTTCAACGTGGCTGCCCAGCAGTTCCAGGTGATGCAAGATTCGGTGAAGCTCATTCAAGATACCATGGGGGTTTATGCCGCCTTCTTGGGGCAGGGGACTACTGGCCAGTCAGGTGTTGCTATCAGCAACCTGGTCGAGCAGGGGGCCACGACACTCTCCGAGATCAACGACAACTACCGGATGGGCTGCCAACTGGTGGGGCAGCTGGCGTTGTCATACCTGCTTGAGGAGCTGGCTGCCAAGAAGAACTACAAGGTCACCGTTAACCGGGATGATCCCCGTCGCCGGAAAGCCGTGGTGATCAACGTGGAGCAGGAAGATGGCAAGCTCAGCAACGATGTGACTCGGCTGCGTGCTCATATTGCCCTGGCGCCTATCCAGCAGACCGCGGCTTACAAGCAGCAACTGGCAGAGCGCATGACTCAGGCTATGGCACAGCTGCCACCGGAAGCTGCTGCCGCGTGCTTTGATCTGCTGGTTGAGCTGATGGATGTGCCGCGCAAAGCTGAGTTTGTGGAGCGGATCCGCAATTCACTTAACCTTCCCAAAGATCCCGAGGAGATGAATGAGGAGGAGCGAGCTGCCGCCGAGCAGCAGGCCCAGCAGCAACAGATGGAGCAGGAGATGGCCATGCGCGAGATGCAGGCCAAGCTGGCTGAGTTGGAAGGCAAGGCAGCCAAGTGGCAGGCAGAAGCCCAGCGTATAGCCAAGCTGACCGATTCTATCCGGTTCGAGGATGCGCTTAAGCAGGCGCAGACAGGCAAGACCCTGCAGGAGATGGAGCTACTGGTTACTGAACAAGAGGGGATCCAGGCCGAGCAGGCAGCCCTACAGGCTCAGCTGCTTGCCACCATTGAACAGCAGATTGATGCAATCAAGCTCTGATTGTTGCTTTCTTGACCTGTCAGCGTTAGGATTTCCCCAACATGGCCCAGTCTCTCGAGATTGGGCCTTTTTCATATGTCATTTCTGCCAGTTGTTAACCCATACGCGCATTGTCATTGTTTTTGGATGAGTCCTTTCATCCTGTAGTGTCAGTTTAACCCGCCTAGTGCGGTTTTTTTTGTGCCCAGTCTAAGCCGGGGAGCGTTTTCTCTGAGAGCGTTCCCCCGCTTGGGCAGCGATACCACCCACTGAAAACCCACGAGGATGACCATGGATACGAACATCGATAACCTGACCGGGACTGAAAGCCTGGACGAGCTGGAAGCCATGTTAGCGGAGATCGAGCAAGCGCCCGATGCCGAGCTATCCGATGGCACTGTCACCGAGAAAACGGACGTAGAGGCCGCGCCGTCGGCGGAGGAGATGGCAGCCAGTACCGAACAAGCCAATGCCGAGCAGGTCGATGAAGTGGCCCAGGTGCCTGAAAAGGTGATCCTGGCCAAGAACGGTCAACACACCATCCCGTATGACGTACTGGAGCTGGCGCGCAATGAGAACAAGGCCCTGCGTGAGCAGTTGCACCATTCTCAGCAAGCTCAGGCCGAGCGGGACAAGCTGCAGGCGGTGCTGGAGAAGCACGGGATTAACCCTGATGCTGATCCCGACCAGCTTAGCCCGGATGAAGCGGATCAATTAGCACGGGACTTTCCGGAGATCGGGAAGGCCATGGCTGCAATGGCTCGCAAAATCCAGCTGTTGGAACAGCCTGACGTGGTGCAACCGGTTCAACCTGCCGTTCATCCGGTGCAGGCCGCTCTGCAGGCGGTACCTGATCTGATGGACTGGCGGGACAAGGACCAGGATCGCTTTGACTTCGCCATCATTGTCGATGAAAAGCTTCAGGTAGACCCCGTGTGGCAAGGGAAGTCACTGGATGAGCGATTTGCAGAGGCCGCTCGTCGCACCAAACTGGCCTTTGGTGATGTGGAGAGTGCTCCACCGCCCGCCAAGGCACCCAGCACGGAAGCCGATAAGCCTGCTGACTTCATCCCGTCCAGTCCCTCGGCACTCGGCCAAACCCATCAAGCCCCCGAAACCGGTGTCGCCCGTTATGGCGCCATGTCGCAGACCGAACTGGTTGGCGAAATGGGAGCCATGACGGACGCCCAACTCGAGGCGCTGCTGGAGCAAGCCGGGTATTAACCCACCACACGATTAACAGGCAAACCCCGACCACTGTGTCGGGGTTTTTGTTTTTAGGTAGGAGAGGATCATGACCCAAGTCACCTCGGCGCAAGCCAACAAGATTATGCAGGCAGCCTTGTTTACGGCTGCCAACCGATCGCACTCCCTGGTTAACCTGTTGACTGAAGAGGCACCCAAAGGTGCCAAGGTCAACGGTGGCAAGCAGACCAGTGCGGGGGCTCCCGTAGTACGCATCACCGACCTGAGCAAAACAGCCGGCGACGAAGTAGATATGCAGCTGTTCCATCAGCTCTCTGGTCGCCCAACCATGGGAGACAAGAAGATTGCTGGCCGTCTCGAGAGTCTGGCGTTTGCCGACTTCTCGCTCAAGATCAACCAGACCCGTCATGGTGTGGACGCGGGTGGCAAGATGAGCCAGAAGCGCACCAAGCATGACCTGATCAAGACCGCTCGCGTGCTGTTGGCTGATGGTTATTACGGCCGCCTGACAGACCAGCGCGGTTTCGTTCAGCTGGCTGGTGCCCGTGGCGATTATGCTGCGGACGACATCATCCTGCCGCTGGCAGATGATGAAGAGTTTGCAGACATCATGATCAACCCGATCACTGCACCGACCTATCAGCGTCACTTCTTTGGCGGGGATGCGACCTCTTTCGAAACCATCGATGCGGCCGACCGCTTCAATCTCGGCTGTGTGGACAATATGGCGCTGTTTCTGTCTGAGATGGCCAACCCCATCCAGCCCATCCGGATGGTGTCTGACCCGTCTGGTGGCGAGCCCCTCTACGTGCTCTACGTTACCTCGCGCCAATGGCACGACTTTTACACCAGCTCCTCGGGCAAGGACTGGAATGCCATGTTGGCCGCGGTCACGGTGCGTAGTAAAGGTTGGAATCACCCGATCTTCCTGGGGGAAGGGGCAATGTGGCGCGGCATTCTGGTCAAGCCCTATAAGGGGATGCCTATTCGCTTTAACCAGGGAAGTATCGTGAAAGTCTGTGCGGCTGAATCCACCTCCGGAGTAGAAGTGGACAAGGTTGCCGGCACTACCATTGACCGTGCAATCCTGCTGGGCGGCCAGGCACTGGCCAATGCGTTTGGTTCGGGAGAGCAGGGTAGCTCCTTTGGCATGTTTGAAGAGAAAACCGACCATGACAATGCCACCGAGCTCTCCGTTCGCTGGATGGGGGGCTTGCAGAAGATCCGCTTCAAGCAGAAGAACGGCAACATCCAGGATCATGGCTGCATGGTACTGGATACCGCAGTGAGCCCGATAGTTCGCTGATAACCCACTGACACAGAGGGTCATCAGGTCCTCTGCCATTAGCTGATCAGACAAGGAGCCATATCATGGCCAAGATTAACCTGATTGCCACTTGCCGCCGCTGGTTTGTCGGTGCGTTCGGCAATCTATCTATTTCCCCGACGTTCATTGCCAAGCTGGCAGCCGTGCCATCAGGCGATGTCATTGCGTTCGGTGACAAGGTCGAGCCCAACCTAAAGGTGGTGGGCGTGTCCCTTATCACCAGTGCGCTGGGTGCCAGTACCACGCTGACAGTGAAGATTGGTACCACCACCATTGTAAATGCAGAGGGCACGGTAACCGCTATGACCAAGTACATCCCGGTGGATGACTTGTTCACCAAGGATGGTCAGGAGCTCACGCTCATTGTCGGCGGCGGCGCCGCAACGGGTACTGCCAAGCTCAAGTTGCATTACGAAGTGATCGGCAACCTCTAACTCGCCCATCGCTATGCGCCCGGCCCTGTGCCGGGCTTTTCATTTCTGGATTGGAGATATTGCCGTGAGCGACAAAATTGCCGTGGTTTATATCGGTGACAAGCCGAGCAAGAAAGACACCGTTACCGGTTCCCGCATGGTGTTTCCGCGCCATACCGCGGTAGATGTGGAGAGCCATATTGCCATGCAACTGCTGGAATTCCCCACCGTCTGGATCTGCGCCGAGGCTCTGCCTGGCGAGCTCTTGCGTCAAGAGACCATCGCCAAGCTGGCTGCTGAAGAGGCAGAACGACTGGCGCAGGAGGCTGCCCGTCTTGCCGAAGAGCAAAGCATGATCGTTGGTGACCGTGACCTGGCCAAGCTGACTTCCGCCCAACTTGCAACCCTGGTGGAAGGTGAAGAGCTGAACATTGAGGCGCAAGAGCCGCGTGAGAAGGTGGATGAGTTTCGCCTGCGGGTACGCGATGCCCTGAAAGCCAAGGTGGTCGTTGAGCAAGGCGCTGAGTAATGGTGCCGGTGCAAGATAGCCGCCTGGTTAAGCCTGACACCCTGATCCCGCTGGTTCGCCAGCGGGTGCTCCACTTGCCCCACACAGAAGGCGCTGACGCATTGGCACATAGCTACCTCATCGAGGCTGCCATCGTGTTTTGTCATGAAAGCGCATTGGTTCATTTAGAGCGCCAGTTCGATGAAGTGCTCGAGGGGCAGACCGTTAGTTTTGCGATGGCCAGCAGTCTCAATCGCCAGGCAAGGCAGGATGTGCGCGTGGCACAGGTGACCGGGTCGGTGCTTCATCGCATCACTGCGGGCGACATCATTCTCACACCTGGCCTGCACTATCACGCTCAGTCAGCCGAATCCATTCGCTTCCTTGTACCACTGAGCAACGTTCGCATTGTCGGCGCCATTGAACCTCTGCCTGCCGCAACGCTAATTCCATCCGCTCTGGTTGAGGACTACGCCCATGCGCTGGCCTGTGGGGCTGCGTATCTCTTGCAGCAGCTTCACGCCAAACCTTGGACAAACCCTGAACTGGCTCAGATAAATCGCCGCAAGTTCTATGACGGGATCCGCGCTGCGTACAGGTTTCGCATTGAGCAAACCGAGAGTGCAAGGATTCAAAACCCGGTGCGAACACGCAACTTCTTCTGATGTGAGGTGAGTCATGCTGGTCAGTGACATGTTGAATAGAGCATCAATTGAGTTAACGGATACACAGCGGATCGGCTGGGGTCTGGAGGACTTGATCTCCTACTACAACAGCGCGATATCCGCTATCGCCAGCGCCAGACCGGACATCTTCATCAAGACCCAATCTTTTGCCTGTGCCGCCGGTACTCGGCAAACCGCCCCTGCAGGGACCATCAAGTTGATAGACATTGAGCGCAACACGCTGACTGGCAAGTCGATCCGGTATGTGTCTCGTGCTGACCTGGAGAACTTAATCCCGAGCTGGGCTAGCAGTACCGGTGGGGAAGAGGCGGAGCTTTATATCCACGAACCCACCAATATCACCGCCTTCTGGCTGTATCCAGGGGTGAAGGCGGGAGTGAGTGTCGATCTTGTGCTCAGTATTCTCCCAATACCTGCAACGAAAGCGATGGTCGAGTCGGGCGCCCAGGTCGAGGTTGATGACCGATATATCACCCCCTGTCTGGATTGGATCATGTACCGGGCATTTATGCGTGACTCGGAGGTGACGGCTAATGCGTCTAGAGGGCAACTTCACCTGCAGTCCTTCACTCAGGCGTTAGCGGTCAGCACCGAAACAGATGCCACCATGATAGCGATGCGAGACAGCCAGGCCAGCACCAACGGACGGCGCCAATGATCCAGATCCATGGAGTGATGACCGATCCCGCTGGAAAGTTGGTACCCGGGGCGATCATCGAGTTGCGGTCCCTCACCACGACCAGTGAAGTGCTGATGGGCTCGGTGTTGACCTTCCAATGTGATACGGCTGGTCGGTATCGATTTCCGCTGGCAGTGGGCGCCTACGATGTGTATGCCCAGAATGACCAATGTGGTGACATGGATTACTTGGGGACAGGAGTTGTGGTGTCTCAAGGCGCAGATGGTCCACTGAACAGTATCCTGGTCGATAGCGGTATCAGCTTGACGCCACCTCTGCTCGAGCGAGCGGTCGATGCGATGCAAAGAGCGGAGTCTGCTGCTGTGGCAACCGGTCAGGATCGGATCCAGACTGGCAATGACGTGAGTGCCGCGCAACAGGCTAGCCAGCTTGCAACTGAGCAGGCTAGTGCAGCCTTGGCATCCGCCAATATGGCGGGCAGTAAAGCGGGTGAGGCGGCGACCAGTGCGACGGCAGCCACAGCCTCAGCAACGCGGGCACACCAGTGGGCAGAAAATCCGCTTGATGTGGCTGTGGTGACCGACAAATATTCCGCTCTGCACCATGCAGCCAAGGCCAGCGATTCAGCCACTGCAGCAACCGCCAGTGCTTCGGCCTCAGAGGCCAGTTCAGCAGCGGCTGCTGCCCTGGCTACCAACGCCAGCGACAGTGCGGCGACCGCCACCACCAAGGCGAGTGACGCGGCGGCCAGTGCTGGCACTGCAACTCTCCAAGCAAATGCGGCCCTTGACGCTCAGGTTGCCGCTGCAGCCTCTGAAGCCCATGCCCTGACTCACGCCAGCAATGCAGACTCTGCGGCTCAAGCCTCTGAGAGCGCCAAGGTGGTTACGGTTGAGCATGCGGGAAGGGTCACTACATTGGCCCAGCAGGTATCTGCTGATCGTACTGTGGTAGAAACGAAGTCGGCGGAGGTTGCTACCCATGCGGCCACCGTCGCGGTGCAAAGTAGAGAGGTCAGCACCAACGCGGCGTCTGTTGCGCAGGGACAAGTTGCCGTTCAAGGGATGCGTGATGTGGTGGTGGCGAAAACGGCGGAAGCCCTTGCTGCGGCCGATACTGCCAGTGATAAAGCGAGTCAGGCGGCGCAGGATCAAGCTGCCGCAGCTACCAGTTCGCAGCAGGCGAGTATGGCGAAGAGCCTGGCTGAAGCTTGGGCTCAGAACCCAGAGGGAAGCGACATTAACGGGCGGCCCGGAGAGTTTTCGGCGCTGCATTGGGCATTGCAGGCCCAGAAGTGGGCGCAGGCCATCACATCACAGCTTGTTTGGGCCGGTCCTTGGAACGCATCGGCAGGTGCGCCGATAGCGCCAGCGCCCAATCAAGGGATCCCGTTTTATCGGATCTCACATTCCGGGGTCATCGCCAGCGAGTCCTATGTGGTAGGGGATTACTTGCACTGGGATCCTACGACTCGTTCCTGGTTCAAAATTGATGGCACCGATGCGGTGATCTCCATCAATGGTATGACTGGTGCTGTTGTGCTGAGTGCGGCGGATGTCGGAGCTCGGCCCGCAAGCTGGGTACCCGGCTGGGCTGATGTCACCGGTAAACCGGTGACCATGCCGCCATCTGAGCACAGTCATCCTTGGTCTCAACTTTCTAACATCCCTGTTTACGCTACACGTTGGCCCACGATTGCAGAGATAGGGGCGGCCTCGGTCAGCCACACTCATGCATGGTCGCAACTGACGGAGATCCCCGCTTATGCCTCTCGTTGGCCCGACTGGAATGAGGTAACGGACAAGCCAGCCCTGGCTGCGGCAATCCATCGTCATTCCTGGGAGCAGATTGACCAAATCCCGGTGACGGCATCCCGCTGGCCAAGTTATGCCGAAGTCACAGATAAACCGGATTTTGCGCCAGCCAGCCATACCCATCCCTATATGGCGGCCGGTGGCAGTTATGGCACGCTTTACCTCAACAACTGGTTTCGATCGACGGGAGCCTCCGGTTGGCAAAACGAAACCTATGGTGGTGGTATCTACATGGAGGATGCGACTTGGGTGCGGACCTATGGTGGCAAAAAGCTCTTTGTGGCTAATACCGATGCTGATGCGCTCAATACCACTGGTGGGGTTTACGCAACAGGAAATGGCAATTTTAGCGATGTCTATATCCGCTCTGACCGTCGCCTCAAATCCAATATCACACCTATCACCGATGCCCTTGCCAAGGTGAAGCTACTTACGGGCAATCTGTATGACAAGGCTGGCCAGCGGGAAGCAGGGTTGATCGCCCAGGAGCTGGCAGAGGCTCAGCCTGAGTCAGTTTTCTTGAACATGGATGGCACCTTGTCTATCGCTCACGCCGGGGTATTGGCCTTGTTGGTTGAAGCGTTGAAAGCTCTTGATGAGAAGTTGGAGTCAAGAAATGACAATTCCTGCTAAACCCTTTTTGCTATCTGCTGCTTATAGCGAGTTCGGTGGTAACCGTTGGATGAGTGATACCGCTAATCGAGCTGGGGTGCCAGCCCCTTGTTTACTTGGTGATCTGGCAGGTCGCAGTGCTTCAACACATCGGCTCACAATTGGATCCTTTACTAAAGGTGATGTGTTGCTATGTGGTTTTGCCGCAACTCAAGGCAGCTTAGGCCCACTTAATCCCATGGGAAGTATCAATCCCCCCTTATTTGATGGAAAAACACTGGTCAAATTTTCTACGAGTAACAGGGTGCCAGATTCCATCTTTATAGAGTGTCAGGGGCGGTTTGCTGCGGGACGTCGACTTCGGGTCGTTGTGCCTGGCTTGGGTAGTGCAGAGGGCGCAACCGTAAATTATGGGAATAACTATTGCTCGGTTCGATTACCAAGCCTTGTTGGTATCCATAACTGGCTTGCTGCCCGCATCGGCCAATCAGTACCGATAGATCTTGTGGTTACTACATAAGGGCTCCATATGTCGCTTATTGATGTTGTAACCATGCGTGGGATGGTGCCGCGGGTGGCAGACCACCTGTTGCCTGATGAAGCAGCCACCTTGGCACAGGACTGTCATTTCGATCGGGGAGTCGTCGCCCCATTGATGAGTGACAAACGGGTAAGCGTGACGTTGCCTCTGGTCCCTCAAACCCTGTTTCACTACTACGGAGATCACTGGTTTGCCTGGGACAAATTGGTCGAGGTGATGCGCTCGCCCATCGCACAGGATCAGTACAACCGGGTTTATTACACCGACGGTGAATATCCCAAGCTGACCTATGACGCTACCGCTACTGGCGGCACGCAAAAGCCTACTGCCTGGTACCGACTTGGTGTTCCGGCCCCGATGACACCGCCGAATATGCAGTCTGTTACCCCACCGACTGGCGGCAAAGATGATGACCCCACTGATGACGAAACCCGCTTCTACGTGGAGACCTATGTCACTGGCTTAGGGGAGGAGGGTGCTCCCGGGCCTGCCAGCGGGAAAGTCACCATTACCATCCCAAACTCCACCGTGCTGGTGGGATTGTCTCCAGCCCCTACCAACAACAGCAACATTACCCGGCGCCGCCTCTATCGTTCGGTGTCAGGTGGTGCGATGGCAGATTACCTGCTGGTGGTCGAGCTCCCAATTGCGACCGTGACGCACAGCGATAGCAAGAAGGATGGCGAGCTGGGACCAGTGCTTGAGACCTATGGCTACACCATGCCCCCGGACAAGATGCGCGGTATCTGTCAAATGGCGAATGGCATTTGTGCCGGGTTCATCGGCAATGCCGTGCTGTTCTCCGAGCCGTTTCTGCCTTACGCATGGCCGGAGAAATACAAGCTGACCACCGAGCACGACATTGTGGCGATCGCGGCTATCGATACGGCGCTGGTGGTGGGGACCAAAGGTTATCCCTATCTATTTCAAGGTGCGTCCCCCTCAGCCATCACCGGACAGAAGCTCTCCTCGGTCCAGCAGGCCTGCGTCAGTGCGAGATCCATGGTGGCGTTGGATGGCATGGTCCTCTATGCAGCCCCGGATGGCCTGATTGGGATCGGGGCTGATGGTGGAACCTTGATCAGCGAGGGCATCATCACTCGTGAGCAGTGGCAGCTGATGAAACCTGAAACACTTCGCGCTTGGTACAGCGAAGGCAAGTATGTTGCTCTGACCGATAGCCATGGGTTTATCTTCGATCCGAAATCAGGGGATCTGCGCTGGTTATCGGGTCGTTGGGATACCGCGGTGCCTGACATGCAGCTCGATGCGCTTATGTTGGCCAAGGGCCTTGAGCTTTATCAGTGGCGGGCTGGGGATGCGGCTTTGCCGATGATCTGGCGTTCTAAAGAGTTTGAGTTGCCACTCGGTGTCAGGTTGGGTTGTGCCCGGGTGACCAGCGACCTGATCAGCCAATGCCGCTTTGCGCTGATCATAGACGGGGTGCGAGTATTTGCCCTCACCGAAGGCCAGGTACCTGTTGGCGTCTTCCGCTTGCCTCCTTTGCGGGGGCGTCGGTGGCAGGTTGAGGTGGCCGGCACCGCGGTGATTGAGCGCATTACTCTGGGCACCAGTATGGCTGAGGTCGCAGTGCAATGAGCAAGAGCTCCTTTCGTGCCAGCGGTACCCCACAGGGCTTGACTGAAAACATGCAGATCCTGACTGGCCAAAAGGGCGACCAGCTGGACAAGGCGCTGACCCTGCGAGAAGCCGCTGCCCTTGGCATGGTCAACTTGCGCCGTAATAACAACGGGGCGGTGGTGCCGGAGTTGCCACCAGATAAGCCAACAGATCCGGAATGGTCAGGGGTGCAGCCTCCTGTTGCCCCAACGAATGTCACTGTAGATGGCGCTTTTCATACCATTGTCCTGACCTGGGATATTCCCGGTTACAAGGGGCATTCGTATGCAGAGATATTGCGGGCAGAGGAGGACAATCCGGCCAGTGCCGTGGCGATCGGCACTACTCTGTCGAATGTCTACTCAGACGCCGTGGGGAAAGGATATACCGCCTATTACTGGGTGCGTTTCATCAACAAAAATGGGCTGACAGGGTCACTTCATAGCACGGCAGGCTTGAGGGCCAAGACCAGTCCTGACGTGGATGAGATCATCGCATCAGCCACACACTTCGCAATCTATAACCCGGCAAACCCGAGTGCGAAAGAGATCATATTCGGGGTTACTGATGATGGGCGTGTTGCCATCAAAGAGGCGGTCATCAAGGCTGCCACTATCCAGATCCTTCACTCAGAGAAGATCACCGCCGACTACATCAAGGCAGGGGTCAGTATCAGTGCCCCTTTGATCACTGGCGGACAGCTCGATATGGGTAATGCCTTCATGGCTGGGGGCTCTGCCGGTTTTGGCAAGGGAGGGCCATATGCAGGGTGGGGCTGGGGTTGGTACACCATGATCTACTCCGATGGTAGCCTGTTTACCAATCGCCTGCGGGCAGAGGGGGGTTATGTCAAAAACATCACCCTGGGAAACTGCACGATTGAACAGGATTGTGTTGTCAGAGGTACGGTGTATGCCGAACGGATAGTTGGGGATGTATATGTCGCTCGAGACTATGCGTGTTCACACAATGGCAATGGTGCTGGTCCAATTGAGGTGGCTAGGATCAAAGTGAATCAATCTGTCGGGTTTAATCGGACACTTACGATACCGAATTTATGTGGCTTAGTCGGGTGTTCTGTTACGGCGGAAGGCCCAGGTTCTGGGACCATCACTCGTACCAACCAGAGTGAGATGTTGGTTGAGATTGTGATGGATGGTGCGGTGGTCAAATCTTTTATTGTTGGAGTGGAAGTCTCTGCAACGTCAAATCCGTCATCAGGACCAGTGACCAGGATCAATGAAGTGGGAACCTATGGCGGTGATATCACTATCCCGGCGAATAGAGAGCCGTTGGTTATCGTGAGGATCCGTCGCTCAAGTGGGAACGGGTGGGTAAGAAGTGATGCCAGCCAGAATGGGCGCGTCGTGATGTTCAAACAAGGCGGGTCTCTTTCATGAAGCCGATCCACCGCATCGCCAGCGATACAGGCAATCCCAAGCTATCCACCGAACTGCAAGACGCCATCCGTAACCGGGTGGCGTTTTTGTTTGTGCGTGGTGATGACGGTTTCGTCTTGAAGCCGGTCTGCGAACGGGGCGCTACCGGGGTGCTGGTGTGGGTTGGCTGGGGGCAGGGCGGAGCACCGCAGAGGCATCTGCCTGAGGTGAAGCGGTTAGCCCGCATGGTCGGAGCCCGTTGGCTGCGTTTTCATTCTGCTCGCAAGGGCTGGCTCAAGCTGGCGCCAGGAATGGGGTGGGTGCGTCAGCCGGACGATGCTGATGGCCTGTACGTATTTCAGATCAATCTGTGAGGGGTGGGAGATGGGGAAGGGTGGCTCGAACGAAATCAAGGAAACCGAGGCCCAGAAGGCTGCGGCAGATGTCGCGAAGGAGCAGTGGGACCTCTACAAGAATGACCTGCAGCAGTATGAAGACATCTTTATGGACAAGGTGGATAACCTCAACAGCGAGCAGCAATACGACAAGCTGGCCGGGACAGCCGCCCTTGGTACGGCACAAGCCTTTGGCGAGGCGCGCGCCGGGCTGGCTGACTCCATGGCCGCAGGCGGAGTAGACCCGACCAGCGGCAAGTACCAGGGTGCAATGGAAGGTCTGGAGACAGACCAGGCTCTGAGCCAGACCGATACCACCAACCGGGCCCAGTCCAGCCAGCAAGACAAATATGTGGCTGGCCTCAAGGATGTGGTGAGCATTGGCGCAGGCCAGAAGGCTGAATCTCTCGCCGGTATGGGGGATGTGGCCACTTCCAGCTTGCGCAAGGCGGTGAGCGATGCCCAGACCTCGTTTCAGAATAAGCAGGCAACGGCAGGATTGGTGGGCACATTAGCCGGCGGTGCCACCGCTTATGGGCTTGGGCAGCTGAAAGCCCCTGCGGTGGCAGGCAGCAAGAAGATCGCCCCGACCGCATCCGTGTTGCAAAACAAGGGCTACTAAGGAGTCAGCAATGGGATACGCCGCAGACACATACGCCAAGATTACCCGAGAGCAGTATCAGGATTGGAAGACCCGCTTTTACCCCAAGCAGAAAGAGCTGATGGACTTGGCCACCAATGGCCAGCTATTGAAAGACCAACTTGGCCGGGTGGATGGGAACAATGCGAACGCCCTGCGTTCTGCCCAGCAGGCCACCGCTAACCGCAACGCCCGCATGGGGGTGGCTGCGCCAAACGCGCAGGATAACAGCCAGGGGCTGCGCATGGCCCTGATGACCGCAGGCACAGAAAATGGCCTGCGCGAGCAGGAGCAAGCGCGTCAGATGGGGATTTTGACCGGTGCAGATGCCGGTCTGCGTGAAGCACTTAAAGCCGGTGGGGGGTCGTGATGGGATACGGAATTTTGGATGTCGGTGCCCAGACACGCCAGCAGGGGATGGCAGGGCTGCGTGATGCAGCCAATAGAGAGTCAGAACTTGAGGCGGCCAACCAGGGCTTCAAGACGGCTCGGAAGGCGCAGACCATGAGCTCTGTTGGTGCCGGCGCTGCTGTAGGCACCATGGTCATGCCGGGGATTGGAACGGTGATCGGGGCCGGCATCGGATTTCTGGCAGACAGTCTGTTTTAAGGGGGTAGGGATGGGCGTATCAGGATTGGCAGAGGGGTTCTTGGCCGGGTTCAATACTATGGACCGTTATCAGCGTGGTCAGAAAGATGACGATCGCATGGATAAGGCCATGAGCTTGCGCGATGCCATGTGGCAGAACGAGCAGGATCGGCAGAGAGTCGCTGACGAGCGTTATCAGGAGGAAGTGGATTACTCAAAGAGGCGAGATAGTGTGGCGGATGCTCGCTATGAAAAGGAGTTTTCGCTCAAAGCATCGCAACTCAAAGCGGAAGAAGCCCGTGCAAATGCCTATGAACGCCGTGCTTCTGCCAGCGAAGCTCGCCAACAACAGGAATATCAGTGGCAGCGTGAACAACGTGAGAAACAACTTTTCCAACAGGAGAACTTGCCCATAATCCAGTCTGGTTGGCAGGCAGTTGCCGAGGGCAAAGACCCTGGTCAGCAGTTCTGGAACGTGGTCCGCGACCCTCGCGCTGGATCATTCAACCCAGAGCGCTACCTGCAGCAGGATTATGCCGAGGCAGGCAAGACCTTCGTCACCTATGCTGGCAACCTGATGCGCCAGGCACAAGAGGGCAAGCTGGATCCTTCAACGCTGGAAGGTCACTCGATGGTTAACGATCCAAAGTTTATCAAGGCAGCTGGCACTCTCTATCAGGATGAGGTCAATAAAGGGGTGGGGGACATTGATCCGGATAGCGGCAAGACCATCACCGCTAAACAGCTCAATAATATCATGGTGACGCCGGACGGGCGCGGGGTAGTACTGGGGGTGGAAGTCACCTATGACGATGGCAGCAAGGATGTACGACCGGTCACCAATAATCGGAGCTCGTCCCCTGACGATCTCCCTAAGGTGATCCCCATCAACGACTTCTTAAAGCCGGCCTATCAGCGAGCTGCCCTCGCCAAACATATGATTGGCAATGCAGACCAGTTGCGGGCGTCTCTCGGCCTAGCAGCAGGCCCAGACCAAGCCGGTTACAAGAAGGCTGTGACTGACCTTGAGAAGCAGCACGGACAGAACCGGGCTCGTATATCTTCCAGCAATACAGAGGATAAAGCGCTGCAACTGGACGCGCTGGACGCCCAGCTTGAGCAGAGTAAGGCTGCATTGGCCGACACTTACGGCATGACCAGCAAGCGTGAAGATTTGACCGCCAGCGCGCCTATCAAGGAGTGGACTGGTGGTGATCCTGACCGACTGCAGTTCGTCAAAGAGGCGAACCAGCATGGTAAGCTGAATGGCCTGATGGAGAACCCTACCAGAATGAATACCGCTTTTGAGCTGTGGCGCCAGCAGGCCGCCAAACAGAAGAAAGCAGAGCAGGCGACGGTAACTGCCACCCGACTGCGTGATACGAAGATGGAGGCCTATAAGGCGATGAGTCTGGCCCAAGGGCGCCAGTAGTTGCCTTTACCCCCTCCCAGCGTTAGCATCTCTCCATAGTCGGCCAGTCTGTTTATTGGCCAGCACTCCCCATTCAAGCCCTGAACGGTTCGCCGTTCGGGGCTTTTCTTTTGCCAAAATCCGAGGATGCCATGGATAAGCCTGGACTGCGTGATGCCCTGCCACAACCGCAATCATCCGATACCCGTAATGATCCGTTCTGGCGCAATCTGGACAGCAGCCTGTCTGCAGCCTCTGCCACGACCCTCTCTACTGTCGCCCCAGATCGCAATCTTGATGTGGGGCTTGGGGATGTAGCCCGAGGCATTGGCGCTGGCGCACTGGACCTTGTCGGCGGGATTGGTGAGCTTGCTGGTCAGGCAAGCAAGTTTGGCAAGGAGCAGGGTGGCAAGAATGCCGAGGAGGTAGCCAGTGACGGCGGTGACTACCTGGAACAGTCACGCGCCAACATGGCCCGTAAGCTCAGCCCCGTACTGGACTTTGTGGCGGGTGCCGGAGAGCTGGCCAAGTCGGGGGCCGAGTCACTGACCGACGGGATGAGCCCGGATGCCAAAGAGGCCATCAACCGTCGCTTGGTTGATGAGACCCCCGAGGGGCGACTGACTATGGGTAATGGTGCTGGCGATATCGATGTTTGGGCCATGAAGATGGCGCAGGGCATTGGCTCTTTGGTGCCAACCCTGCTGGCCGGTGGCGTGACCGGTGTTGCAGCCAAGGCCAGCATTGGACGGGTAGTGACGGCATCGATGATCAAGCGTGGTGCCACGCAGCAGGTAGCCGAGGCAGTAGCAGCCAAGATCGTCTCCAAGCTTGCCACCGGTGCGGCCATCACTACAGGGGCAACAGGTTCGGTCGGCAGTGCTGGGGTGAATACCAAGGAGACCGTGCTCGGTATGAGTTATGACGAGCTCGCAGCCAGTGACACCTTCCGCCAAGCCTTCACTCGCATCGACCAAGATCAGCAGACACAACACCTATCCGATGGTGAAAAGCTGGCGCTGGCCCGAGAAGAAACGGCCAACCTTGCCAGCCGCGCCACCATGAGCGACGCCAAGACCTGGGGCGCCGCAGCCATGGGCTCCATGATGGGCGATGCCATGTTGTTCAAGATGCTGGCAGGCAAGGTGGCTGCAGGCGGCATGCTAAAAGGCGCTGCCAAGGGTGCGGTGGGTGAGGGCATTGGCGAGACCCTCGAAGAGGGCGTTCAGCAATATGCGGTGAACGAATCCCTCAATGAAGTGGCTGCGGCCGACACCGACCCGATGAAAGGGGTGGTATCGAGTGCGCTGGAAGGTGGGCTTATCGGTATGGGCACGGGTGGCGCTGTCGGTGCTGCGGGCGGCCTGCGTGGTGGTAAGCATGCTGCGGGACAAGAACCGGGAACTGGTGACCCACTCACTGAACCTGTCTCGCCGGTGACTGATGAGATCGCCCCTGCGGCAGATCCTGCTCCTGCGCAGGCGGCAGCGTCTGATCTGGCTGCTGCCGTGGATGATTTGGTAGAGCCAGGGTCAACAAATTCTGAACAAAATCCGCTCGGTCCCAGCGCCAGCCAGTTTGATGAGGTGAGGGATGTGCCTGCCTATCTGCGTCAGGATGATACCGCCGAGCGCTTCAGGGGGATGGCTGAGGATACGGAGGTTCAGCGCGCCTTGTCTGGTGAATTTGGCAAGTCGGTGCAAGAGTTGGTTGCCGCCCAGATCAACAGGGGGGAGCAGGGACCAAGCCTCTATGAACAGGCTCAGTCTGGCGCACTTGGGGTGGACCCGTTCGCTGGCAACAAAACTGCCTCACAGGTTGCTGCAGAGGGGCGTAAACCGAAAGCGCTGAGAGCGCCAACCGAGCAAGAGCGCGAGATTGATGGGTATCGGCAGACGGCCGAGCAGAAGCAAAAAGAGAGCTTGGCTCAACGTGAGGCGTTACAGGGTGCCACGTTTGAGCCTGGCGTCGAGTCGCAGTACGCTGCGGCGGCAGCCACACAGGTTCGTGATCAAGCGATCGCGCGAGCCGGGAGCGAGACCGATTCTATCTTTGGCCCGCTTCAATCCTTACGCATTACCCGCAAAGGCAAGCCGTTTGCCAGTGAAAAAGAGGCTCAGCTTGCCAGTCGCAAGGGCAAGGAGACCCCGGTGCCGCTCAATGGTGGTGGCTTTGGGGTGGCAGAGATTGTCGAGGTTGAGCAAGCAAGAACCGCGCAACACAACGATCCCCATCCCAGCCAACCACAAGCAGAGGTGAACAATGAGCCCGTTACCCCCATACCTTCAATCAGCAGTGAGCGACAAGGTGATCAGCCTGAAGCAGGCCAATCAGCTGCAGCAGGTTCTGAGCCAACCCCTGCCCATCTCACCGACCGAACTGGAGCCGGAGATCCGCCAGATTTCGTTGCTGATCTACCTACACCAGATGGACCATCGCTTGATGACCCGACACTAACAGCCCCGGCCACTGATGCCGGGGTTGCTGTTTCTGGGTCTGACGTAGCGGTAGATCAGCCTAAGCCCTGGCATGAGGCCATTGATAACCCTGACGGCACGATCACCCTGAAAGGTGATCTGCCCATGATCAAACGTTGGGCCAAAGAGGCTGGCGTGAAGGTGATCCCTGGTAAAGGGGGATTGGTAGTAGCTACGTCGTCAGCTGCCAGGGTACGGGCGTTTGCCAAGCCTGCCGCCAGTGAGCCGGTGCAACAGATCGAAGCTGCTCGTGCCGAGGTAGCGCCGGAGCCCACCAAGGCGCAGAAGGAGGCTGGCAACTACAAGAAAGGCCATCTCACGCTACAGGGGCTGGATATCGCACTCGAGAATCCCAAAGGCTCCAACCGGTCAGGTACCGATCAGGATGGCAAGGCGTGGCAATCAACCATGGCCCACGACTACGGCTACATCAAGCGTACGCTCGGCGCTGACGGTGATCACGTCGATGTGTTCATTGGTGATCAGCTTGATAGTGAGACACTCTATGTGGTGGATCAGGTGGACCCCAAGACCGGCAAGTTTGACGAGCACAAGGTGATGATGGGCTTTGTAGATGAAGCCGCCGCCCGGGATGGCTACCTTGCCAACTATGAAAAGGACTGGAAGGGGCTGGGCGCCATCAAGGCTATGCCGATCGCGGCGTTTAAGCGTTGGCTCAGTGACGGTGATACCACTAAGCCTGTGGTGGCTGGTAAGGCCGAGCCACAGAGTAAGATCGCAGATTTTGGCGAGAAGATTGGTGGGGCACGCAAGGATACCTGGACGGCGTACCGCGACACCATCGAAGGGGAGACGGCTGAGCAGATCAAGGCGCTACCCCTCTCCAAGGCGTGGCCGGCACCAGACTACGACAAGCTGATTGAGTCTGGAATGGATCGCCATGCTGTAGCCATTGCCAGGGCCGCTCGCGACGCTATCCCCGCCAAGCCTCGCGTCAGTTATAAGGTCGGTAATTGGGCGCAGGCGGTGAAGTCTCTGCGCGACCTGTCCCTTGGCCTGATAGATGGCACCCTTGATGCCGATGCGGCAAAGCGCGTGATCTCGAGCAGCGGCCTGCGCAGTGCCCATGCTATTCAGCACCGGGCAGACCTCTATGTGGCGGTTGGCCACCAACGAAGTCTGGCCGATCTCTCCCTCAGTCTGGGAAGTTACAGCCTCTATGAAGGGGTGAAGTACAACCCACCCAAGGGTATTTGGACCCTGAGCCGAGAGAGCAAGTCGAGTCTCTTCGGCAACTGGCCGCGGATTATCGCGTCAGGGTCGAGTAAGGCTGAGGTGATTGCTGCGTTCAAAGATCGCTATGACCAATTGACGCAAACGGGTAGTAAACCCAAAGCCATCTCATTTGCCATCTACAGCCGTCGTAATGGCCAAGGTTGGATCGTCGGGAAGAAAGTGGGCCGTAACCACCTGGACCTGACAGAGGCATTCGATAACGTCAGTGATGCCAGAAAGTACCGGGATAATCACTATGACGAGCTGGTCAGCAAGCTGGAAAAGGCCAAGGAGATCCCGCATGAGCGCCGTGACATCAACCAGCCTCGTGTGGGGGAGGACATGCGGGGCGGGGCCGATGTTACTCCTGAGCTGTTTGGGCAAGCATTTGGATTTCGCGGCGTTGAGTTCGGTAACTGGGTGGAGCAGGGCCGCCGTCAACGGGACTTGAACAATGCCTACGATGCATTGATGGATATGGCGGCAGTGCTGGGGATCTCCCCCAAGGCGCTGTCACTCAATGGTGAGCTGGGGCTGGCGTTTGGTGCTAGGGGATCTGGTGGAGTAAATCCGGCTGCGGCTCACTATGAGCATGGCAAGGTGGTGATCAATCTCACCAAGATGAATGGAGCAGGTTCGTTAGGGCATGAATGGTGGCATGCACTAGATGGCTACTTTGCCAGAACCCGGGGACAACCAGGCGACATGATGACCGAGGCAATGGATGTGTCTTTGGCGGCCCGGGAGAGCCCATTCGTCCACCGTGGCGCTGTTCGTAAAGAGATGATCGAGGCCTTCGGTGCTGTTAACCGGGCCATTAAGCGCACCGCGCTCAAAGAGCGATCGCGCAAGCTGGATGACAAGCGTAGCAAAGCGTACTGGACCACCGAGCGGGAGCTGAGCGCCCGGGCGTTTGAGTCATACCTGATAGCCA
>NZ_JBSTYP010000074.1:0-19917 GCF_054052405.1 Aeromonas aquatilis
GAGCGTTACGGGAGGGGCGTGAATATCAAAGCATGTTTGCATGAGGCGCTGGGGCACCCCATGCAACACGTAATTGGGACATAGCCATAAATAAACCGGGATTAACACCAAATCGGACTAACAGGCAGAATTGTTAGTTCCATGTTGCAAAGTGACGGTGAGGCTGGATGATGGGCATTCAGGTTGCCAGCCCGGTGGCCGGGACGACAATGGAAAGGGGAGAGAGGATGAGAAACTGTCTGGTGATGGGGGCGGCGGGCTATATAGGCTCCTATCTGGTGCCTCACCTGCAAACGCTGGGCTACAAGGTAATTGCCGGGGCGCGCCGTCCCTGCCGCTTGCCGGAGGGAGTGGAGTTTCGCCTCGCCGACAGCCTCAAGCCCATCACTCTGCTGCCTGCGCTGGCGGGCATCGATACCGTCTTCTATCTGGTGCATGCCATGGGGGCGGGGGCCGATTTTCACCGGTTGGAGCAGCAGGGGGTAAAGAATTTTGCCGCCGCTGCCCGCGCCGCCGGGGTGCGTCGCATCATCTATCTCGGGGCGATCCAGCCAGAGCAGTGCAACAGCCGCCATCTCAACTCCCGCCGCCACTGTGGCGAGTTGTTTCGTGACTCCGGCGTGCCGACGGTGGAGCTGCGTGCCGGCATCATCATCGGGCCAGGGTCAGCGGCGTTCGAGGTGATGCGGGATCTGGTGTTCAACCTGCCGATGATGGTGACGCCAAAGTGGGTGCGCTCGCGCACGCCGCCGATTGCGCTGTCCAACCTGCTGCACTATCTGGGCGGGCTGGTGGAGGCCGACGAGGTGGATGGCCGCATCTTCAATGCGGTCGGTCCCGAGCTGCTCAGCTATCAGCAGCAGTTGCAGAAGTTCGCTGCCCATATCGGCAAGCGCTGCCCCATCATTCCCATCCCGTTTCTGAGCCCGCGCCTCTCTGCCTGGTGGCTGCAGTTTGTCACTTCTGTGCCGCAGCCGGTGGCCAAGGCGCTGGTGGGCGGTCTCAAGCACGATATTCCAGCCGATGACGGCCCGCTGCGCACCTTGCTGCCGCAGACCCTGCTCAGCTTCGACGAGGCGCTGGCGGAGAGTCTGGCGCTGGAGCAGACGCTGGGTGCCGAACAGCAGGGGCAGGAGACGCCGCTTGGCCTGCGCTGGCGCCATCCCGAATATGGTTTCTATGACCGTACCGCCAGCGGCGAGGCCATCTGCCTCGCCTCTCCCGAGGTGGTGTGGCAGGTGTTGCAGCAACTGGGGGGTGAGCAGCGCTACTTCTACATGAACCAGCTGTGGGTGGTGCGCGAATGGATGGATCACCTGATCGGCGGCCCGGCCCGCACCCGTGGTCGCACCAATCCGGATCGTTTCGTGAAGGGGGATATGCTCGACTCCTGGCAGATCCTCGGAGTGGATGAGGGGCGCAGGCTCGATCTCTTGTTCAACATGAAGGCTCCGGGCGTGGGGCGGCTGGAGTTTAACATCCTGCCGGAGGAGTCCGGGTTGACCCGCATCCGGGTCACCGCTCACTGGCACCCGCAGGGCGCCTGGGGGCTGGCCTACTGGCTCGCAATGCTGCCGTTCCACCTCTTTATTTTTCAGGGGATGACCGAGGCCATCGCCCGTCAGGCCGAAGCGAGGGCAGGTATCCCGGTGATGGATTGAGATGTGATATCGGGTTGCGGATGATGGTCGGGTTATCTGACCAGCTCTTCGGACTGGAGCGAATACTCATCCGCGGCTTTTTTCATCATGAAAAAATGAACGGAGCTGAACTCTTTACCCGTAAACAACAGTTTTATCGTTGCCATATCTCGAGCACTTGTCTTACAGCCAAAAAATACATTCTTTATCGCGGACGGTGAAAAAATAAATCCCCCGTCGCTTTTGAAATCATCAGTCCCTGTATATATAGCCCGAACTTCCTCTTCATCTTTCCATGCTTTATATTTTGTAGTAAGAATAGCATCGCTAAATACAGCTATAACCGTATCCATAGGGGTTAAATTATCACCCCAATCCTCTTCACATGCCTCAAGCGAATTTTGCAACTCGTGGAATGGAAAGCTTTCATGATACTTCACATCAGAAAATTTTATTTTTTCATTGAAAAGAGTATCTTGTTCAAATTCAACACAGATCCCTTTATGGGAGTCAGCATAGTGTGACCACATCAGGATGTTATATTTATTTTTGCTAAAACAGCTTACACCGACTCTCTCCAGTTGGTCATTGGTACTCTTGGCAACTTGCTTTATATCTATGCGTTGGTCGAGCGTTAATTGCCGGAGTGCATAGAGAAACTGATCGCATTGTGGCCCATAAGCATAACGGCATTGTTCACAGCTGGCTTCTGAACATGTTTTATCTGCGTTTATTTGACAGTCGAATGGATCATTGAAGTCTTGAGGAAATGAAAACCATATTTTTTTGTTAAGAAATGTTGCAAGGGTGTATTGGTTGATTGGAAAGTATTTATATATTGATGTAGCGGTCATGGTTAATAAATGGTTGAGTTGTTTATTCTCTCAGAATACCAATAGTCCACAATCAAAAATGAGGATGACATCACACTATCATCTCTCCTGTATATAGGTGCGAGGTAAGAATAGATGTGAATTTGTCATGTTCATTATGTGCATCTGATGATAAATACTGGCATCATATCCCGCTATTTATGTAATTCAGGTGTGTGACTAAAAGAAGGGATTATGAAGAAAAAACCGTCAATTTTGGGGGGCGCCTGCATCATTGCCAGCGTCTGCGTGGGAGCTGGCATGCTCGGTCTGCCGAGTTCGGGGGCGGGGGCCTGGACCCTCTGGTCGATGCTGGCGCTGACCGTCACCATGGTGATGATGACCCTCTCCGGTTGGATGCTGCTGGAATCATTCCAGCACCACGATATGCGGGTCTCCTTCAATACCGTGACTCGCGAGCTGCTGGGGGAGAAGCTCAATCTCCTCAACAACCTCTCGGTCTACTTTGTTGGCGGCATTCTGCTCTACGCCTATATCACCTCCTCCGGTGCCATCCTGCAGGGGATTCTGGGGATCGACAGCAAGCTTGCATCCGTGCTGTTTGTGGCGCTCTTCTCTGCGGTGGTGTGGCACTCGACCCGCGCCGTTGACCGCATCTCTGTGGTGCTGATCGCCTTCATGATCCTCAGTTTCGCCCTCGGTGTGGCCGGGCTGCTCGGCAGTATCAAGCTGCCGACCCTGCTCGATCTGGCGGGCAGCGAGAGTCGCTACGCCCCCTATGCCATGGCGATGCTGCCGGTGGCGCTCACCTCGTTTGGCTATCACCACTCTGTTGCCTCCCTGCGTGCCTACTACCAGAACGAGCAGCAGGCCAGATGGGCCATTCTGGGGGGAACCCTGATCGCGCTGGCGCTCTACGTGCTCTGGCTGCTGGGGATCTTCGGCAACCTGCCCCGTCAGGATTTTGCCCCCGTGATTGCCAAGGGGGGCGATGTGAGCGTGCTGCTCTCCGCGCTTTCAGGGGTGATCGAATCGGAGAAGGTGGCCAGCGCCATCAACGGCTTCTCCATGGCGGCCATCCTCTCCTCCTTTATCGGGGTGGGGCTCGGGGTGTTCGACTATCTGGCGGATCTGTTCAAGTTCGACAACAGCCGCGCCGGTCGCAGCAAGACCTGGGCGGTCACCTTCCTGCCGCCACTGCTGCTTTCCCTGCTCTTCCCGTTCGGCTTCCTGCTGGCCATCGGCTATGCCGGTGCCGCCGCCACCATCTGGACTTGCATTATCCCGGCACTGCTGGTGCTGCGCACCCGGGCGCGGGCCGAGCGGGGCGAAGTGACACCCCACTTCGTTACCCCTGGTGGCAAGCTGATGGCTTGGCTGCTGATCCTGTTCGGATTGGCGACCGCGCTGTTCCACTTCCTGTCGATGGCAAATTTGCTGCCGGTCTATCTGGGCAACTGAGTCAGGTCTACAGCACTGACAGAAAGGGCGGCAAGGCCAACTTGCCGCCCTTTTTGCGCCATTTTTACCCCACACAGCAGAATCTATAACTAAAGTGGTAGGTGTGGATGGGGTAAGGTGCTGAAATAACTGGTCTAATCTGGCTAATGGCAGCATGATCTGCTGGGCATGCCCACCGCTTTCTTTTATGATCCCCACCCTTCTGCGTGCCCCCTGTTGGCACCTCATTTGCACCAACCACATCGGGGTCCCCCATGTCCGATCTGCGTCAACAAGCACTCGATTACCACGCCCAGCCGGTACCCGGCAAAATTGCCATTGCCCTGACCAAACCCGCCGAAACCGCCCATGATCTGGCGCTGGCCTACAGCCCGGGTGTTGCCGAGCCGGTGCGCGAGATCGCCGCCAACCCGGCCGATGCCTACCGCTATACCGGCAAGGGCAATCTGGTGGCCGTCATCTCCAACGGCACCGCCATTCTGGGTCTGGGCAATCTGGGGTCGCTCGCCTCCAAGCCGGTGATGGAGGGCAAGGCCCTGCTGTTCAAGCGCTTTGCCGGCATCGACGCCATCGACATCGAGGTGAAGCACGAGACCAGCCAGCAGTTCATCGACACGGTGGCGGCCATCGCCGATACCTTCGGTGGCATCAATCTGGAAGATATCAAGGCGCCGGAGTGTTTCGAGATTGAAGAGGCGCTGATCGCGCGCTGCGACATTCCGGTGTTCCACGATGACCAGCACGGTACCGCTATCGTCACCGCCGCCGGTCTGCTCAACGCACTGGAAGTGCAGGGCAAGCAGATCAGTGACAGCCGCATCGTCTGCATGGGGGCGGGGGCTGCCGCCACCGCCTGCATGGATCTGCTGATCAAGTGTGGCGCCAGGGCGCACAACATCTTCATGCTGGATCGTCAGGGGGTGATTCACACCGGCCGCACCGATCTCAACAAGTACAAGCAGCGTTTCGCCAACGAGACCCCGCTGCGCACCCTGATGGATGTCATCGAAGGGGCGGATGTGTTTGTCGGCGTCTCCGGCCCCGATGTGCTGCCCGCTGAAGCGGTCGCCCTGATGGCGCCCAATCCGGTGATCTTCGCCTGCTCCAACCCGGATCCGGAGATCAAGCCGGCGCTGGCCCACGCCGTACGCAGTGACCTCATCATGGGGACCGGTCGCTCCGACTACCCGAACCAGATCAACAACGTGCTCTGCTTCCCCTTCATCTTCCGCGGTGCCCTCGATGCCCGTGCCAGCCGCATCAACGATGCCATGAAGATTGCCGCGGTCGAGGCGATCCGTGCGCTGGCCAAGGAGCCGGTGCCGGCCGAGGTGCTGACCGCCGCCGGGGTGAGCGAGCTCGCCTTCGGCAAGGATTACGTCATTCCCAAGCCGATGGATGCCCGTCTGCTGCCGCGCGTAGCCCGAGCCGTGGCGCTGGCGGCGGTGGCCTCCGGTGTCGCCCGCATCGAGCTGCCTGCGGACTACATGCTGTAATCCGGCGTTGCAAACGGCCCCATATCGGGGCCGTTTTTATCTCTGCTTCTGGCGACAGTCAGAGACGCCAGCCGGGTGACTGGTTGGGGCAGATGGAGGCAAATCGGGTGCAAAGGTGGTCAAACAGCGCTCTCCTCTGACACAATATTGCCACTATGACGCTAACGAGAATCAAGATGCAGCAGCCTGTCAGCGGCCGTTTGGCCCACGCCCTCTCCTTCTTGCGCCATGATGGTCGCCACTTTGCCCAGTTTGTCTGGGGCCGTTTCCAGCAGGACAGATTGACGGTTACCGCCGGTTATCTGGCCTATGTCACCCTGCTTTCACTGGTGCCGATGATCGCCGTGGTGTTTGGCATGATGTCCGCCTTCCCGGTGTTCCAGAGCCTCAAGCAGGCGATGGAGCAGTTCGTCTACCACAACTTTGTGCCGACCGCGGGCGACATGCTCAAGGAGTACATCGACGGCTTCGTGGCCAATGCCACCAACACCACGGCGGTGGGGATTGGGGCGCTGGTGGTGGTGGCGCTGATGCTGATCTCTGCCATCGACAAGAACCTCAACTACATCTGGCGTTCGACCCAGGGCCGCCCGCTGGCGCAGGCGTTTGCCATGTACTGGATGATCCTGACCCTGGGACCCGTGCTTATCGGGGCCAGTATCGCCATCTCCTCCTACATCTTCTCGCTGCGGCTGTTTGGCGCCGAGAGCCTGTTCGGTATCGGTTATCTGCTGTTGCGCGGTTTGCCGTTCCTCTTCTCGGTGCTTACCTTCCTGCTGGTCTATACCGTGGTGCCTAACTGCAAGGTGCGGCTGATCCACGCCTCTATCGGTGCGCTGGTAGCGGCGACCCTGTTCGAGCTGGCCAAGCGCGGCTTTGCCATCTACATCACCAGCTTCCCCTCCTATCAGGCAATCTACGGTGCGCTGGCCACCATCCCGATCCTGTTTGTCTGGGTTTACCTCAGCTGGCTGGTGGTGCTGCTCGGCGCGGAGACTACCGCCTGCCTCGGTGAATACGAGAAGCCGGCCAGTGAAGAGCTGGGCTGAGCGGCATCATTCCGATCCTCTTTGTCTGGGCATATCTGAGCTGGCTGGTGGTGCTACTCGGTGCGGAGACTACCGCCTGCCTCGGTGAATATGAGAAGCCGGCCAGTGAAGAGCTGGGCTAAGCCATCGCCTTGGCCACCGGTTTATTGGTAGCATCGACGACCGCCCCTGCAATCGAGCCGGGGCGGTCGTTCTGTTTTTAGAGGAGAGGGATGTGATTGCACTGATTCAGCGGGTCTCCGAGGCCAGCGTGACCGTCGAGGGGGAGGTGACCGGCGCCATCGGTCAGGGGCTGCTGGTGCTGCTCGGGGTAGAGCAGGGGGATGACGAGGCCAAGGCCGACAAGTTGCTGCACAAGGTGAGCGGCTATCGGGTATTCAGTGACGAGAATGGCAAGATGAACCTCAATGTCGGTCAGATCGGCGGCAGCCTGCTGGTGGTCTCCCAATTCACGCTGGCGGCCGACACCAAGAGCGGGATGCGTCCCAGCTTCTCCTGCGGCGCTCACCCGAGCGAGGCCGAGCGGCTCTATGACTACTTCGCGGCCAAGGCTGCTGCCAGCGGCATCCCGACCGCAACCGGGCGTTTTGCCGCCGACATGAAGGTGGCGCTGGTCAACGACGGCCCGGTTACCTTCTGGCTACAGGTCTGAGGATGTTTCGTCCCGCGGTGTGACGTGGACGATCACGTTGATGAGCCCTGCGACTGGATAGGGGGTGGCCGGGCCAATCCACTGCTCGATCAGCATCAGGGCATGGGTTAGCTCCAGTTCGGTGCGCGGCAGCAGGTTGATGACCAGGGTGCCGCAGAGGCGGGGAGCCAGCGTCCGGTAGAGCCGCTCCTGAAACAGCAGCAGCGGGTTGCCATCCTGACTGAAGAGATCGAGCAGGATGAGGTCGTACTGCTGCTCGCTCTGCTCCAGAAAGACGAGGGCATCGGCCTGATGGAGTGTCGGAACGGCTTGCCCATCGTGCTCCTGATGCTGGAAAAACTGCTGATAAACGGTCAACACCTCTTCGTCGAGGTCAACGCACTCGTGGCGGGCCGAGGGCCAGCGCTGACTCAGATGGCGGGTGAGATCGCCGCCACCCAACCCCAGTTCGAGGATCTGCCCAGCCTGTTCCGGCAGCAGGCAGGCGATGACCCGCTGATGGGGCAGACAGAGGGCGGCGGGGTCGGCGAGCGACATGGCGGATTGCACCACGCCGTCTATCTCCAGCCAGCGGTGCTGGTCATTTTCCTGTACCGTGAGGCGGCGCTGGGGTTTGACGCTGAGGTGCAACAAGTGATCGGCTTGGTACGCTTGCAGATTGAAGTCCATGAATTTGCACGGCAAGATGGTTTCCGATCAGTGTAACTCAAGGATGAAACTATGTACCGGGTAGTCACCCCTCAGACAGTCGCCGAGCTGGATGCCTACTACCAGTTGCGCTGGGAACTTCTGCGTAAACCCTTCAATCTGCCCGTCGGTTCCGAGCGGGACGAGTACGACACGGTCGCCATTCACCGGCTGATGCTGGCACCCGATGGCACCCCCATCGCGGTGGGCCGCCTCTTTATCGGCGGCGATGAGGCGCAGATCCGCTTTATGGCGCTGCGTCCCGAATATCGCGGCCAGGGGCTGGGTGCCCAAATGGTGGAGGATCTCGAGCAGCTGGCCCGCAGCGAGAAGGTGAAACGGCTGGTGATGAACGCCCGTCAGGAGGCGGTGGAGTTCTATCGCAAGTGCGGTTTTCTCGAAGTGGGGGGCGGCCCCGTCACCTTTGGCCGCATTCCCCATCGCCAGATGATCAAATCCCTGAGCCCGTTGCAGACCATCCAGTACCGGCCGGAGTGGTGTCAGGATCTCACCACCCGCTGGTCGCGCGGGGTGCCCATCAGCGAGAAGATGGGGATGCACATCAGCCACTACGACGGCCAGACCTTCCATCTCAAGGCCAATCTGGCGGCCAATTTCAACGTGCATGGCAGCATGTTCGCCGGCAGTGTCTACAGCCAGTGCGTGCTTGCGGGCTGGGGGCTGATCTGGCTGCAGCTTAAAGAGGAGGGGCTGGTGGGCGAGCCGGTGCTGGCCGAGAGCACCATCAAATATCATGGCCCGGTCGATGAGGAGCCGGAGGCGCGGGTGGCCCGCGAGGGGATGCCCGCCGTGCTGCAGCCGCTCAAACGGGGCGAGCCTGCCACCTTCAGCCTCAAGATCCAGCTGTTCAGCGGCAGCAAACTGGCGGCGGAGTTCTGCGGCCACTACGTGGTACAGCCGCCCCGCCGTCCGGGCCAGTAACTGCGCCGTTTCCCCATCAAACAACAAGGCCTCATCATGAGGCCTTGTCTGTTTTTACCCTTGCTGGCTGTCGCTTGTCTGCCCGGCTTGGGTCTGTACTTGGGCTTGGGCTTTCGGCGCGGGAGCCGGTCGCCAGAGCGGGGCGCTGTTGCCCTGCGGCGGATAGCGTACTCCTACTTCCCAGCCGCAGGCGTCCTGCTTCTGCGGGAAGCGCCAGGCCAGCGTGGGTTCCGTCAGCGGGCCGCGCCACTGGCCGAGCAGCTCGGCGCAGCGGTTGCCGTTGAGCACTCCCAGATCCAGCTGCCACTGCTCGTTGACCAGATCGATCCCCCCTTGCAGCGCCAGCAGATGGGTGATGGTGGAGGCGCCAGCCTGCTCGACTTGTAGTTGCCCCTTGTCGATCTTGCCCTGCAGCTTGATGCGGTAGAAGGGGGTGTCCCCCTCCTGCATCGCCTGCCACAGCTGATCCGGCGTCAGGGTGGGCGGGGTCGCCCCTTTGAACCACTCATCCAGCAGCGGATCTATCTTCACCTTGTCCCAGAA
Source organism: Aeromonas aquatilis (assembly GCF_054052405.1). NCBI lineage: Bacteria > Pseudomonadati > Pseudomonadota > Gammaproteobacteria > Aeromonadales > Aeromonadaceae > Aeromonas > Aeromonas aquatilis. Next base: position 9,304 of record NZ_JBSTYP010000074.1, read on the forward strand.
TGGCTCGTCGGCATCGAGGGCAAAGCTGCCTTGCAGGGTCTGCCGCCACTCGCCCGCCGTTTTGCCGTGTTCGGCTTGCAGGTCGGCGCTCACGTCCGCTTTGCCGGCAAAGGAGACCGGGGAGTGGAGTATCTTGCCCCACTGCTGCAGATCCAGCTTGGTCGCCTGCAACTCCAGGCGGCTGCTCTGGCCCGGTTCGCGGCCCCACTGGCCACTCAGGCTGAGAGTGCCCTCATCCGGCAGCGAGCTGGTGAGCTTGCCCAGCTGCCACGAGCTGGGGGTGAGTTCGCCATCCAGTTCGCCGTTGCGGGCGCTGAGGCCATCCCACACTAGTTCGAACCACTTGCTCTCGATGCGGGCGCGACCGAGCAGCGGGCCGGGTTGGTTATCGCGCAGGGCGAGATCACTCAGATAGAGCTGCCAGCCGGTCAGCGACAGGGGCAGGGTATCGTCGAAGGAGAGCACCTTGAGCTTGTCGAACGCCAGCTTGCGGATATCGATCTGCTGCGGGCGCCAGCTCTGCCAATCCTGCCACCAACCCTGTGGCAGGCTGATATCCATGCCGCTCAGCGCCACGTCTTTCAGGGTCAGCTTCTGCTGTTGGGTATCGAGGGAGAGCTCGACATTGAACTCCCCTTCATAGGCTTTGCCCTGCAGTTCGCCGTCAATCTGCTGGGGCGAGAAGGCGAGCTTGCCCTTGATCTCCTCCAGCTGGAACAGACCACGCCCCATGTCGCCCAGGGTGCCGCTCAGATAGCCGGTGGGCTGGTTGCCCGCCTGCCAGTTGAAGGCGGTGAGCTGGCCGCTGAAGTTGTTGAAGGAGAGCTCCTGATTGATGTCGTTGAGGCTGACGCCGTCCAGCTGACCGCGATCCAGCGACACGCTTTGCAACGGGAAGCGCTGCGGGAAGCCTTGTTGTGTCAGATCCCCCAGTTCCACCCGCATGCCGCGCGCCTTGAGATCGTGCAGTTGCAGGGTGCGAGCGGGCCAGTCCAGCACCATGCCGGTCTCCAGCAGACCGTCGAACAGGTTGGTCACCAGCTTGTCGCTGCGCAGCACTTCTCCTTCCAGCCGTCCTTGCAGGTTGAGACGGGCAAGGGTGAACTGCGGGGTCTCCAGCTGGCCGATATTGAGGCTCAGGTTGGCCTGTGGTTGCCGTTTCGGGTCGATCAGCTCCCAGTCACTCAGGGTGGCGTTGAGGCCGCGCAGGGTCAGCTCGGGGCTCTCCAGACTGAGCCGGTCTATGGTGCTGTCACTGATGGTGAGGGAGTGCACCGGCAGGTTCGGCAGTTGGTTGGGCAGCGGCAGCTTGATAGCGGGACGAATCAGATCGAGATGGGCGATGCGCACGTCGCGGCTCAGCCAGTCGATGCTCTCGATCTCCAGATAGACCTTGTCGAGAGAGACCGCATCGCCGTAACGCACCTGCTCTGCCAGCAGGGTGTAGGGGTGCAGCGGGTTGAACACCAGCCGCCCTATGGTGACCGGCACGCCGGTCTGCTGGCTGATCCAGCTGGCGATGGGGCCTTTGGCGCGCTCGGCGTCGAACAGGCCGAGGGCAACCCAGACAAACAGCAGCAGGAAGGCAAAGGTGTAGAGCAGGCCGCGTAGCCAGGAATTCATAAGTGCTTTCCTCCTGTATTGGTTGAGTGATCAGGTGTTGGCAGCGTGATCCCGCAGGTCAAGCCAGCGTCGTATCAAGGGTTCGACATGACTCGGATGCCTATCCATAAGGACATGTGCCCATCTTCTGCATCTACCTCGATCAGGCATTGGAGTAGTGGTCCCGCAGGCCGAGCCAACGGCGAATCAAGGGTTCGACATGACTCGGATGCCTATCCATAAGGAAGCGCGCCATCTTTTGCACCTGTGGAATAAGCGGCTGATCCCGCACCAGATCGGCGATCTTGAGATCGGCCAGACCGGTCTGGCGAGTGCCGAGCAGTTCCCCCGGGCCGCGCAGTTCCAGATCGCGCTGGGCGATGAGAAAGCCGTCGTTGGTCTCCCGCAGCACTCCGAGCCGGCTCTGAGCCGTCTTGGACAAGGGGGCATGATAGAGCAGCACGCAGTGAGAGGCTACCGCGCCCCGGCCAACCCGGCCGCGCAGCTGGTGCAGCTGGGCCAGCCCGAGTCGCTCCGGGTTCTCGATGATCATCAGGCTGGCGTTGGGCACATCCACCCCCACCTCGATGACGGTGGTGGCGACCAGCAGTTGCAGTATGCCCGCCTTGAACTCCTCCATCACCCGCTGTTTCTCCACCGGCCGCATCCGGCCGTGCACCAGCCCGATATGCAGGCCGGGCAGCAGGTTCTGCAGCTCGGCGGCGGTATCCTCGGCGGCCTGACACTCCAGCACCTCCGACTCCTCGATCAGGGTGCAGACCCAGTAGGCCTGCTTGCCCTCGGTGCAGGCGAGTTTGACCCGCTCGATTACATCGCCGCGACGGCTGTCGGGCAGCGCGACTGTGGTGATGGGGGTTCGGCCCGGCGGCAGTTCGTCGATGACCGAGGTATCGAGGTCGGCATAGGCGGTCATCGCCAGGGTGCGGGGGATGGGGGTAGCGGTCATGATGAGTTGATGGGAATGTACCCCTTCCCGCTCCCCTTTCTCGCGCAGGGCTAGGCGCTGATGCACCCCGAATCTGTGCTGTTCATCGATGATGACCAGCGCCAGATGCTGGAACACTACCTGCTCCTGAAAGATGGCGTGGGTGCCCACTACCATCTTGACGCTGCCGTCGGCGATGGCGGCCAGCGACTCTTCCCGCGCCTTGCCTTTCTGTTTGCCCGCCAGCCAGCCGACTCCGATGCCGAGCGGTTCCAGCCACTTGGCGAAGTTGATGGCGTGCTGTTCCGCCAGCAGCTCGGTCGGCGCCATCAAGCCCACCTGACAGCCGTTGCCGATAGCCTGCAGGGCGGCCAGTGCCGCGACCAGGGTTTTGCCGGAGCCCACGTCGCCCTGCACCAGCCGCATCATGGGGTGGCTCTGTTGCAGATCCTTACTTATCTCGGCCACTACCCGGCTCTGGGCGCCGGTGGGCTTGAACGGCAGGGCGCCGAGCAGCTGTTCGACCAGCGCGGGCGCCGGTTTGAGGGCGCGGGCCAGCTGGGTTTGTGCCTGAGCGCGCACCTTGAGTACCGAGAGGTTGTGAGCCAGCAGCTCCTCCAGCACCAGTCGCTGCTGGGCCGGATGCTGGCCGCTTTCCAGCAGCGGCAGCGCTACCGAGGGGGGCGGGCGGTGCAGCAATTTCAGGGCGGCGGCCAGCTCAATCTGGTGGGGATAGAGGCCGGCGGGCAGCAGCTCCTCAACGCCATAGAGATCGAGCTGGGCCAGCGCCTGATCGGTGAGGCTGCGCAGGGTGAGCTGGCGCAGCCCTTCGGTGGTCGGGTAGACGGGGGTGAGCGCCTCTTCGGTCTGGCCGGCTTGCTCCTCGCCGAGCAGCTTGTACTCGGGGTGGGCCATCTCCAGCCCGTATTTGCCGGGGCGAACCTCGCCAAAGCAGCGGATCAGGCGGCCCGCCGCCAGACTGTTTTTCTGGGCGGCGGTGAAGTTGAAGAAGCGCAGGGTGAGGGTGCCGGTGCCATCGCTGATGCGACAGACCATCATGCGGCGGCGCCCCATCACCAGCTGAGTGTCTTGGATTTCGCCCTCGACTGCGCCGTGCAGGCCGGGCGGCAGATCGCCGATGGGCCACACCTGGGTGCGGTCCTCGTAGCGCAGGGGAAGGTGGAACAGCAGATCCTGTACCGTGGCTAGCCCCAGCCGCTCGAGCTTCTCCAGCATCTTGCTGCCGACACCCTTGAGGCTATCGAGAGGAATTTTATCCAATTTCATCAATTAGATGCCCGAAAACACTGTAAATATGTCCAGATGATAGGGGTTGTTGAGGGGCCGATGCAAGCCGAGTTGCTGCTGGCTGGGCCGCCAAGGCGGGGGAAACGGCGGATATAACAAAGGCCTGCCGAAAACGGGAGGCCTTTGTGCGGCTGCCAACAGGCAAGGTGCGGGCGCATGGCGCCCAGGGTCAGATGATGCGTTTAAGCAGCAAATGGGCCTTGACCCGATGGATCCGTCCCAGCAGCTTGCGCACCTGTTCCGGGTAGTCCTGAATCTGCTCCACCTGATCAAAGTGGCTGATCCGCTTGGTGTTGGTCAGGATGTTCTCCCGCTCAGTGTTGAACTGGGGACGCAGCAGGTGGCGACGATCGTGCACCAGCAGACCGTTCTCCAGATCCAGCGCCCAGGCGCGGGGGTTGAGGTTGTTGCCGGTGAGCAGGGCCCACTCGTCATCCACGAAGATCCCCTTGAGATGGTAGGAGTTGCGCTCGCAACACCAGAGCATCAGGTTGAGGCGACCGTCGTCGATGTGGCGCTGGTTGCGCTCGGCAAACTTGCGCAGGTTGGTCTCGTAGAGATAGGGCAGGCCACCGATGGTGGAGAACTTCTCTTCCGGCGGAATGAAGAAGTCGTTGGCGGTCTTGTCGCCCACTACGATGGTGACTTTGCAGCCGCGCTGCAGCAGATCCTCGATATCCTTGCTCAACTCCTTGGGCGGGTTGAAGTAAGGGGTGCAGATGAAGATCTCCCGCTCGGTGGCGCGCACCAGATTGCGGATCATCAGGTTGAGCTGATTGTTGCGCTTGCCCAGACCCACCATGGGGGTGACAGCCACTTCCTGAGAGTTGACCGGCATGGTGCTGAAGCGGTACTGGCTCTGGCGCAGGTTCTGCTTGAAGCGGCGGATCGGCCCCTTCAGCTGCTTGGCGCTGGGGATGTCGCTGTGATCCAGTCGCTGCACCGCGTCGCTCTTCACGAACAGGTCATCCACATAGTTGACCATGCTGCGGGTCAGCTCCGGGCTGGTGATCTGGTGATAGCGATCGAAGCGGTAGCGATCCTGCTGATGCAGGTAGATGTCGTTGAGGCTGGCGCCGGAGTAGAGCACCACATCATCAAAGATGAAGCCCTTGAGGTGGAGCACGCCGAGCAGCTCGCGCCCTTTGACCGGCACGCCGTAGATTTCGATCTGGTGCTCGTGTTCGGCAGCCATGGCCTGATACATCAGGTGGTTGCCCCCCTGCTTGCCCTTGCCGATCAGGCCGCGCTGGGCACGGTGGAAGTCGACGAACAGCTTGATGTCGAGGGCCGGATTGCGCTGCTTGGCGGCGTAGAGGGCGGAGAGGATCTCTCGGCCTGCTTCGTCATCCTGCAGATAGAGCGCGACCAGATAGATGCGCCGGGTGGCACTGGCGATAAGCGTAAGAATGCGGCGTTTGAAATCCTGGGCGCTATAGAGCACTTCAAACTGATCCGCTGCGACGGCGATCTGGGGCAGGCGCGCCAGCAGTTGTCGATAATGGGCCGATGAATGCATAGATAAACCTGAAATCACGGGGTTAAGCGTTCCACTCGGAGCGATGAATAGGCGATTCTAGCAATCTCGCCCTCTGGGCCAAAGCAAGAATCATCAGAAAGATGAAAAAGGCCTCACGAGTGAGGCCTTTTTGTCAGCATTTCGCCCTTGTCAGAGGAAGCTGTAGATGATCATCGCCATCACGCCGCCGGTGGTGCCGATGATGGTTTCCATCACGGTCCAGGTCTGCAGAGTCTGCTTCTCGGTTAGGCCGAGGTAGCGGTTGGCCAGCCAGAAACCGGAGTCGTTGACGTGGGAGAGCACGATGGAACCGCCGCCAATGGCGATGGTGACGGCAGCCAGCTGGGCACCGTTCAGACCGAGCGGTTCCAGCATCGGCAGTACCAGACCGCAGGCGGTCAGCATGGCGACGGTGGCAGAGCCCTGGATCACCCGCACCGCGGCAGCCAGAATGAAGGCCAGTGCGACGATGGGCAGACCGGAGTCGGCCAGCATGTTGCCAAGGGCGGCACCCACGCCGGAATCAACCAGCACCTGCTTGAACACGCCACCGGCACCGGTTACCAGGATGATAACGCCCGCCGGCTGGATGGCGCTGTTGCAGACGCTCATCACCTCGTCACGGGACATGCCACGACGAATACCCAACAGATAGAAGGCGGCCAGGCAGGCGACCATGATGGCGGTGAAGGGGTGACCGATGAACTCCAGCCAGCCGTGCAGGGTGGAGCCCGCCTCGACGAAGCGACCGACGATGGTCTTGAGGCCGATCAGCAGCAGCGGCAGACCGATCAGACCCATCGCCAGCCCGAAGGAGGGCAGGGATTTGCTGTCATCGTGGACGCTGTTCTGGGCATCGGCAGGCAGCGGCACATCGACGATCTTGCTGATGAAGTCACCGAACAGCGGGCCAGCCAGGATCAGCGCCGGCACGGCGGCGATCAGGCCGAACAGGATCATGTAGCCGAAGTCGGCACCCAGCTGGGAAGCGACCAGGATCGGGCCCGGTGCCGGAATAAGGAAGGCCTGGCAAGTAGCGATACCCGCCAGCAGGGCGATACCAATCTTCACCACGCTGCCGCCGCCACGACGGACGATGGCGAAGGCGACGCCGATCAGCAGCACCACGGCCACGTCAAAGAAGAGCGGCAGGGCGCAGACAAAGCCGGTCAGGGCCATGGCCCAGTTGGCGCGCTTGACGCCGAACTTGCCGAGCAGGGTGTGAGCTACCCGGTCGAGGGCTCCGGTCACTTCCATCACCTTGCCAAACATGGCACCCAGCGCCACCACCACGGCGACGAAGCCGAGGGTGCCGCCCATCCCTTTCTGGATGGTGGCGGCGATGTCGGCCGGGTTCATGCCGGCGGCAAGACCGGCCACCATGGAGACCAGAATGAGGGAGACGACGGCGTGCAGACGCGCCTTCATCACCAGGAAGAGCAGCAGCACGATCGAGCCGGCGGCCGTCATGATCAAAGAGATATCCGACATTGTTCTCTGTTCCTTGTTAGTTGTTCAGTGGCAATGCCGCAGGACTCGGTACTAGCTGTAAGTTTATGATTTATATCTATATGTTGCTAGTCTGCGGCATGTGGCACGTGGCCGGAGAGTGTTAGTTACAGTCTGTGGCCGACTTCACATTTTTAATCGTTACCGGTAACATGTTACCGGTAACGTGCTAGATTAGAACCCATCAACAGCTGGTTTTTTGAAAAGTGAGACAGAGGTCAAATTATGGCGGGTAAGTGCATTATCGTGATGGGTGTATGTGGCAGCGGTAAATCCAGCGTGGGCCTCAAAGTGGCAGAAGCGCTGGGCGCCAAGTTCATCGATGGTGATGATCTCCACCCCAAGGCCAACATCCAGAAGATGGCTGGTGGCAACCCCCTCAACGATGAGGATCGTGCCCCCTGGCTGGAGCGGATCCGCGACGCCGCCTACAGTCTCGAGCAGAAGAACGAGACCGGCATCATCGTCTGTTCCGCTCTCAAAAAGAAGTACCGCGACCAGATCCGCGAAGGCAACGAGTCGGTCAGCTTCATCTTCCTCGATGGCAGCCAGCCGCTGATCCTCGAGCGGATGCGTGCCCGCAAGGGCCACTTCATGCGCGAAAGCATGGTACAAAGTCAGTTCGATACCCTGGAGCGCCCGGATGGCGAAGCCGGTGTATTCCACATCGATATCGACGGCACCTTCGAACAGGTGGTTGACCGCGCCGTCACAGCATTGGAGCAAGCCCAATGATTCATAAGGTAATTTCCGATGTCACTGCCCGCATCCGCGAGCGCAGTGCCGCCCGCCGTCAGGCCTTTATGGCCCGCATCCAGCGTCAGGCCGAGCAGGGCAAGACCCGCGCCGCACTGGCCTGTGGCAACCTGGCCCACGCCGTGGCCGCCTGCAGCAGTGACGAGAAGGGTCGCATTCTCGATATGACCCGCGCCAACGTCGGCATCGTCACCGCCTACAACGATATGTTGAGCGCCCATCAGCCCTATCAGAGCTATCCGGATCAGATCAAGGCGGTGCTGGCCGAGCTGGGCCACAGTGCCCAGGTCGCTGGCGGCGTGCCCGCCATGTGCGACGGGGTGACTCAGGGTCAGCCGGGAATGGACATGTCCCTCTTCTCCCGTGACCTGATCGCCCAGGCGACCGCGCTGTCGCTCTCTCACAACACCTTTGATGCGACCCTGCTGCTCGGTATCTGCGACAAGATCGCTCCGGGCCAGATCATGGGGGCCCTCTCCCACGCTCACCTGCCGACTGCATTTGTTCCTGCTGGCCCGATGGCGAGCGGCATCAGCAATGACGAGAAGGTGAAGGTGCGTCAGAAGTACGCCGCCGGTGAGGTGGGTCGTGATGCCCTGCTGGAGATGGAGTGCGGCGCCTACCACGCGGCAGGCACCTGCACTTTCTACGGCACCGCCAACACCAACCAGTTGGTGTTTGAGGCCATGGGCCTGATGCTGCCGGGCTCTGCCTTCGTCCACCCGCACAGCGAGCTGCGCCATGCCCTGACCGTTGAGGCGGCCCGCCGCATCAGCGCCATGATCCCGGGCTCCCCGGCCTATCGTCCGCTGAGCGAGGTGCTGGATGAGCGCTCGCTGGTCAACGGTCTGGTGGCCCTGCTCGCTTCCGGCGGCAGCACCAACCACAGCATCCACATGGTGGCGCTGGCTCGCGCCGCCGGTCTGGTTCTGACCTGGGATGACATCAGCGATCTCTCCGACGTGGTGCCGCTCTTGGTTCGCATGTACCCGAACGGCCCGGCCGACGTCAACGCCTTTGAACAGGCGGGCGGTGTGCCCGGCCTGATGCGCCGTCTGGCGCAAGAGGGGCTGATCCACATGGACGCCACTCCGGTCTTTGGCGAGCTGCAGGATTACCTCAGCCGTCCGGCATTGGTCGATGGCCAGCTGGTATGGCAGCCGGTCGGTGAGAGCGGCGATGCGAGCGTGCTTTCACCTTCCGGCAGCGTGTTCCAGGCCACCGGCGGCACCAAGCTGCTGGCGGGCAATCTGGGCCGCGCCGTGGTCAAGGTCTCTGCCGTGGCTCCCGAATATCGTGTCATCGACGCGCCGGCGCGGGTCTTCTCCTCCCAGCATGCGGTGGAAGCGGCCTACAAGGCGGGCGATCTCAATCAGGACGCCGTGATCGTGGTGCGCCACAATGGCCCGGCCGCCAACGGCATGCCGGAGCTGCACAAGCTGATGCCGGTGCTCGGCAATCTGCAGAAAGCGGGTTACAAGGTGGCGCTGGTCACCGATGGCCGTCTCTCCGGCGCCTCCGGCAAGATCCCGGCCGCCATCCACGTCACCCCGGAAGCGCTGCACGGCGGGGCCATCGGCCTGCTGGCTGACGGCGATCTGCTGCGGGTTGACGCGGTAAACGGCAGCCTCGACTGCCTGACCGATTTGAGTGGCCGTACCCAGGCCGAGATTGACCTCACTCTGGAACAAGAGGGGTGGGGCCGTGAACTGTTCAGCGTGATGCGTCGCGCGGTATCGAGCGCCGAGTGTGGCGCCACCATTTTTGAATAAGGAAGAGCTATGCAGAACTGGAAAGTGACCCCGGCCGAGGTGTTTGCCGCCTCCCCGCTGGTACCCGTGATGGTTATCAACGAGCTGGATCAGGCCCTGCCGATGGCCAAGGCGCTGCTCGACGGCGGCATCTCTGTCTTCGAAATCACCCTGCGCACCTCGGTGGCGCTCGATGCCATTGCCCTTATCGCCAAGGCGATGCCGGATGCCATGGTCGGTGCCGGTACCGTGCTCAACTGCGAGCAGTTTGACGCAGCCGTTGCTGCCGGTGCCCGCTTCGTCATCTCCCCGGGGATGACGCCGGCCCTGCTGGCTCACGCGGCCAAGAGCACTGCACCGCTGATCCCGGGTGTGGCTACTCCGTCTGAAGTGATGCAGGCGCTGGAAGCGGGCTACGACCACCTGAAGTTCTTCCCGGCCGAAGCGAATGGCGGCACCAAGGCGCTCTCCGCCATTGCCGCGCCGTTGCCCCAGGTGAAGTTCTGCCCGACCGGCGGTATCGGCCCGAAAAACGTGGCCGACTATCTGGCGCTCAAGTGCGTGGCCACCGTCGGCGGCTCCTGGATGCTGCCGGCCGATGCGGTCAAGAGCGGCAACTGGGAGGAGGTAACCCGCCTCTCCCGCGAAGCGGTTGAGTTGGTAAAACGCTAAGCGTCAGTCGTGCAGAAAACCACAGAGGCCACCTTCGGGTGGCCTCTCAGACTGCTGACAAACCCCTGGACGCCGATCCCGGGGTTTGATCTAATTGCTGCATGGTCAATAAATGGACTGCACCATGCTCAGAGAACCCGCACCCCAACAATTTGAGATCGAGATGGTCACCCTCGAGGAACTCGTCCCCCAAGACCACCTCCTGCGCAAAATCGACAAGTTCATCTCCTTTGAATTCATTCGCGACAAGGTTCGCCACTGCTATTGCCAGGACAATGGCCGCCCCGCCATCGACCCTGTGCTTTTCTTCAAGATGCTCTTCATCGGCTATCTCTTTGGCATTCGCAGCGAGCGCCGCCTGGTTCAGGAAATTCACCTCAATGTGGCCTATCGCTGGTTCCTGCGCATGCGACTGACCGACAAGGTCATCGATGCCTCCAGCTTCTGTCAGACCCGTCGCCGCCGCTTTGCCGAGTCCTCCATCTATCAGGAAATCTTCGATGACATCGTCAATCAGGCCATGAACTACCGGATGGTCGGCGGCCGGGTTC
>NZ_JBSTYP010000075.1:0-19588 GCF_054052405.1 Aeromonas aquatilis
TGGAGCGTTACGGGAGGGGCGTGAATATCAAAGCATGTTTGCATGAGGCGCTGGGGCACCCCATGCAACACGTAATTGGGACATAGCCAAAGATAAGGGAGCCTGCGGCTCCCTTGGCGATATGGCATGCGGGTCAGTGGGTTAACCGCCCAGATAGGCCTGCCGCACTGCCGGGTTGGCCAGCAGGGCGGCGCCCGTGTCTTGCAGCACCACGTGGCCGTTCTCCAGCACATAGCCGCGGTCGGCCAGCTTGAGCGCCTGGTTGGCGTTCTGCTCCACCAGAAAGATGGTCATCCCCTTCTGGCGCAACTGCTCTATGGTGTCGAAGATCTGCTGGATGACGATGGGGGCCAGCCCCAGCGAGGGTTCATCCAGCAGCAGCAGGCGCGGCTTGCTCATCAGGGCGCGGCCAATGGCCAGCATCTGCTGCTCGCCGCCGGACATGGTGCCAGCGCGCTGCTCCAGCCGCTCGTGCAGGCGCGGGAACAGGGTGAATACCTGATCCAGCAGGCCATGCTGCTCTGCCTTGTCAACGAAGAAGGCACCCATCAGCAGGTTCTCCTCCACCGTCAGGCGGGCGAAGATGCGGCGCCCCTCCGGCACCACGGCGATATCCTTGCGCATGATGCGGGCGGTGGTGAGGGCGCTGATCTGTTCCCCCTCAAACCAGATGGAGCCGCTGCTGGGCTTGGGTTCGCCGCAGAGGGTCATCAGCAGGGTGGTTTTGCCAGCGCCGTTGGCACCGATCAGGGTGACGATTTCCCCCTCTTTCACCTCGACGCTGACATCGTGCAGTGCCTGAATTTTGCCGTAGTGGGTCGATACGTTGCGAAGTTCTAACATCTTTTTGTCCTTACGACTCGCCCAGATAGGCCTTGATCACTGCCGGGTTGTTGCGGATCTCATCCGGCTTGCCATGAGCCAGCGGGGTGCCCTGACTGACCACGAAGATACGGTTGGAGATGCCCATCACCAGCTTCATATCGTGTTCGATCAGCAGCACCGAGACCCCGAATTCGTCCCGCAGGCTCATGATGAGCTCGTCCAGCTCGTCGGTCTCCTTCGGGTTGAGGCCGGCGGCCGGTTCATCCAGCATCAGCAGCTCGGGACGGGTCGCCATGCAGCGGGCGATCTCGAGGCGGCGCTGCTGACCGTAGGCCAGGTTGCCGGCGGCGCGGTTGGCGAGATCCTTGAGCCCCACTTTATCCAGCCAGAAGGCGGCCCGCTCCAGCCCCTCCTGCTCCGCCCGGCGGAAGGCCGGGGTCTTGAACAGACCGGCGATAAAGCTGGTGTTGAGGTGCTGGTGCTGGGCAACCAGCAGGTTCTCCACCGCCGTCATCTCCTTGAACAACCGCACATGCTGGAAGGTACGCACAATCCCCTTGCGGGCGATGAGGTGGCCGGGCAGCCCCTGGATCTCCTCACCCTTGTAGCGGATGGTGCCGCCGCTCGGGCAGTAGAAGCCGGTCAGGCAGTTGAAGATGGTGGTCTTGCCCGCGCCGTTGGGGCCGATGATGGAGATCACCTCGCCCTTGTCGATATCCAGCTTGACCCCGTTGACGGCCAGCAACCCTCCGAAGCGCATCGACAGATCAGAAACTTCCAATAACTTCTGAGTGGCACTCATTTTTTCAGCTCCCTATTCAAGGTGGAGCAAGTCACTGCCAGCCATTCAGCCACATAGCGCATCGACAGATCAGAGACATCTATGAACTTCTGATGGGTACTCATTTCTTCAACTCCAGATGCGGACGGGTCATCGGCAGCAATCCCTGTGGCCGCCAGATCATCATGAACACCATCAAGAGGCCGAACATCAGCATGCGGTATTCGTTGAACTCGCGGGCCAGCTCCGGCAGCACCGTCATCACGATGGCAGCCAGCACCACCCCGATTTGCGAGCCCATGCCACCCAGCACCACAATCGCCAGCACGATGGCCGACTCGATAAAGACGAAGGATTCCGGGCTGATAAAGCCCTGCCGCGAGGCAAAGAAGCTGCCTGCGAAACCGGCAAAGGTGGCGCCTATGGTGAAGGCGGTCAGCTTGATGATGGTGGGGTTGAGCCCCAGCGATTTGCAGGCGATCTCGTCTTCCCGCAGCGCTTCCCAGGCGCGGCCCAGTGGCATCCGCAGCAGGCGGTTGATGACAAACAGGGTCACCACCACCAGCACCAGCGCCATCAGGTAGAGGAAGATCACCTTGTGGTTGGCGTTGTAGGTAATGCCGAAGAAGTTGTGGAAGGTATCAAAGCCCCCATCCTTGACGGTGCGGTTGAACTCCAGACCCCCCAGCGTCGGCTTGGGGATGCCGGATATGCCGTTCGGGCCGCCGGTCAGGGTGGTCATGTTGTTGAGCAGGATGCGGATGATCTCGCCAAAACCCAGGGTGACGATGGCCAGATAGTCCCCCCGCAGCCGCAATACCGGGAAACCGAGCAGGAAGCCGAAGGTAGCGGCCATCAGCCCGGCGATGGGCAGGCACTCCCAGAAGCTCAGCCCGAAGTAGGTGTTGAGCAGGGCATAGCTGTAGGCGCCGACCGCATAGAAGCCTACATAGCCGAGATCGAGCAGGCCGGCGAGGCCGACTACCACGTTCAGCCCCAGCCCCAGCATGATGTAAATCAGGGTGAGGGTGGCGAGATCGATGGCGCCGCGAGAAGCCATAAAGGGCCAGCTTACCGCGAACAGCAGCACCAGCACGGCGGTGAGGTTATAGAGCTTGGGCGCCTCTTCCGGGCTCGGCAGCACCAGCTTGGTGAAGCCGACCGAGAAGCCGCTGATGGAGGCCTGAAACAGCTTGGCAATCTGGCCGCGCAGCAGCTGGAACCAGAACACCAGGATGGCGCCGCCCAGCAGCCAGGCCAGCGACACATCGAGGCGGCTCACCACCTGCAGGCTGGCGCCATCGGTCTCCAGCTTGAAGCCGAGCAGCCAGAAGGAGAGCACCAGCAGCACCAGGCTGGCGATACAGGCGTGGATAAATTGATGTCTCATCACACTTTCTCCACTTCCGGACGACCTAGAATGCCAGTCGGCATAAAGAGCAAGACGCCAATCAGCAGGGCAAACGCCATCACATCCTTGTACTCGGTGCTGAGATAGCCAGCGGTGAGCGCTTCCACCACGCCGAGCAGCAGGCCGCCCAGTACGGCGCCCGGAATGCTTCCTATACCGCCCAGTACCGCGGCGGTGAAGGCCTTCAGACCGGCCATAAAGCCGAGGTAGGGATTGATGACGCCGTAATACATGCCGAGCAGCACCCCGGCGACGGCGGCCAGCGCAGCCCCCAGCACGAAGGTGATGGAGATGACCACGTGGGTGTCGATGCCCAGCAGGTTGGCCATCTTGATATCTTCCGAGCAGGCGCGGCAGGCGCGGCCCATGCGGGAGCGGCCGATGAACTGGGTCAGCGCCAGCATGGTGATGAAAGTCACCACGAAAATGATCAGCTGCATATAGGAGAGGCTGGCCTGAAAACCATCCTCGCCGCCCAGGGTCCAGCCACCGGAGATCAGGCTGGGCATGGCGATATCCCGCGAGCCCTGAGCCATTCGCATCATGTTCTGCAAGAAGATCGACATGCCGATGGCGGAGATGAGGGGGATCAGCCGGTTGCCACCGCGCAGTGGCCGGTAGGCGACCCGCTCGATGCTCCAGCCATAGGTGCCGGTGATGACGATACTGACTAGGAAGGCGCCCCCCAGCAGTAGAAAGGTGCTGTCGATGCCCATCATCATGAGCCCCGCCATCACCATGAAAGCGACATAGGAGCCGATCATGTAAACCTCGCCGTGGGCGAAGTTGATCATGCCGATGATGCCATAGACCATGGTGTAGCCAATGGCGATCAACGCATAGGTGCTGCCTATGGTTAATCCGTTCAGCAGTTGCTGAACCAGATAGAGGAGGTGTTCGGACATACTGCGTTCCCTGTACTTGCCCGCAAAGAGAGGAGGGGGTGAGCGTACTCACCCCCGATCGGCAGATTATTTGACTTGGCTGGAAGTACCGTCAGCGTGCCACTGGAACACACCGAATTCGAAGCCTTTCAGGTCACCGTTCGGTGCCCAGGTCAGGGGGCCCATCACGGTATCGATAGGTGCGGCCTTGATGGCGGCGGCAACGGCAGCCGGGTCATCTTCACCCGCTTTGGCGATACCGGCTGCCAGGGTTTGCACCGCGGCATAGGTAGTCCAGACGAACGGGCCGGAGGAGTCCTGACCCTTGGCCTTGAACGCCGCCACCAGCGGGGCGTTGGCAGGCACCAGATCGTATTTGTTCGGCAGGGTCACCAGCAGGCCTTCGGAAGCCGGGCCACCGATGGCGGAGATATCCTTGTTACCCACCCCTTCCGGGCCCATGAACTTGGCTTTCAGCCCCTTCTCGCCAGCCTGACGCAGGATCAGACCCAGCTCCGGGTGATAGCCGCCGTAGTAGACGAAATCGACGTTCTCTTTCTGCAGTTTGGCGATCAGAGCGGAGAAGTCCTTGTCACCGGCGGTGATCCCTTCAAAGGCCACCACTTTCACGCCAGCCTTGTCGAGCGCCGCTTTCACGCTGGAGGCTATGCCTTCACCATACTGCTTCTTGTCGTGGATAACGGCGACGCGCTGGGGTTTGACCTGCTCGATGATGTACTTGGCGGCAGTCGGGCCCTGATCGCTATCCAGGCCGATGGTGCGCAGGGTCAGCTGGTAACCGCGCTCGGTGATCTTGGGGTTGGTAGAGGCGGGGGTGACCATCAGGATCCCCTCGTCTTCATAGATGTCGGAGGCGGGCAGGGTGTTGTCGGAGCAGAGGTGACCGACCACGAACTTGACGCCGTCGTTTACCACCTTGTTGGCAACGGCCACCGCCTGTTTGGGATCGCAGGCATCGTCATAGACGACCGCTTCGATCTGCTTGCCATTGATGCCGCCAGCCTTGTTGATCTGCTCAACCGCCATCTTTCCGCCGGTGAACTGCATGTCCCCGTACTGGGCAACCGGGCCGGTGACCGGGCCTGCGATACCGATCTTGATGGTGTCTGCCGCGTGAGCGATGGAGATCGATCCAAACAGAGCCAAAGAAACCGCTGCGCCAACTGTGATTTTGCTCAACTTATGCATTGATTCGTCCCTTAATCAGTGGATTGTTTCATTTCCGTGTGCCATTCCGGATCTACATCCCGTGCATCCGGCTATAGGTATGGTTCTATCATTCCTCACGGGGCAATAACAAGCTGTTAAAGATACTAACCAGAGGGGGTTTGATGGGCGAATTTTGAAATAAATGACCTGTTATTTTCTGTTAATTAGAGCTTAATTTTGATTTGTGGACTTAACATCTTGGTAACGAGAGGCAATTTTGACAAACGCCAGAGGATTAATCTGGCGATATTTTACTCTGACGGCGCTCCCATTTTGACCAGAATCCATTTGCGCAAACAGAAATGAGCGCCTAAATTAGCCGGCATTGACAATTCCGTGGCAGAGCTCGTTAAAACCAAGCCTTTATTCGGGAAATCTGCTAATGTTCCGCCTTTGACAGTCAGGAGACAGAGATGGCCACTATCAAGGATGTCGCCTCGCGCGCAGGCGTATCCATCTCCACCGTCTCACATGTGCTCAACCACACTCGGCGGGTCAGCGAAGACGCGACCCAGAAAGTGATTGAGGCGGTGGCAGAACTCAACTACGCGCCCAACTCGGTAGCGCGCAGTCTTAAAATAAATTCGACCAAGACCATTGGTATGCTGGTGACCACCAGCGTAAACCCCTTCTTCGCAGAAGTGGTGCAAGGGGTTGAAGCGTACTGCTTCGAACAGGGCTACAGCCTGATCCTCTGCAACACCGAAAACCAGCCGCCTCGCCAACAGCATTACCTGAGAATGCTGATGGAAAAACGGGTGGATGGTCTGCTGGTATTGGGTACCGATATCGACACCCCGTTGCGCGACATGCTGCGCATCCACAAGAACGTGCCGCAGGTGGTACTGGATTGGGGCACGGAGTGCGATTTCGCCAACGTCATCAACGACAACGCCCGCATCGGCGCTCGCATGGCCGTACGCCATCTGCTGGAGCTGGGGCACCGTGACATCGTCTGCATCACGGGTCAGCTCTCCAAGCCGACCACCCAGCAGCGACTGGACGGGGTTCGTGATGCGCTGGGTGAACACGGTCTGACCCTCAAAGATGAACAGGTCTTTGAAGGGGACTACGAGAGCCAGAGCGGCTTCGATGCCATGCAGCGCATCCTGGCCCTGCAGCCTCGTCCGACCGCGGTCTTTGCCTTCGACGATCCCATGGCGATCGGCGCTATTTGCGCTGCCTGGGAAGCGGGAGTCAAGGTGCCGGACGATATCTCCATCATCGGCTACGACGATGTGGAGATGGCGCGCTTCTCCAGCCCGCCGCTGACCACCATCCGTCACCCTAAGGCCGAACTGGGCCAGCTGGCGGTGAAGCATCTGGTCAGCCGGATCCGCAACAAGGAGCTGGAAGTGGAATCGATGACGGTTCAGCCCGAGCTGATTGTCCGTCGCTCGGTCAAACCGCTGCGTTAATCCCGCACCCGTTGCCAACACGAAAAACCCCCTCTGTCACGAGGGGGTTTTTGTTTATGGGCGGTTTATTTCAGTTCCGGCCAGTAGGCTTTGTTGGCCTCTATCAAGTCATCGAGAATGGACTTGGCCACCGATGCACTGGGTACTGTCTTGGAGAGGGTGATGGCTTGCCACAGCTTCTGGTAAGAGTGCTCGACCCAGGCTTCGACTACCAGTTTCTCGACCGCGACCTGCTGACCCATCATGCCCTGTTGGAACAGCGGGATGCTGCCCACTTGCAACGGCTCTGGCCCGCTGCTGCCGACCAGGCAGGGGATCTCGACCATGGCTTCCGGGTCAAAGTTGGGGATGGCGCCGCGATTGGGTACGATCAGCAGCATCCGCTCCTGAGTGTTGAAGGCGATGGCGGTTGCCAGATCCACGATATAGGAGGCGTGTTCATCGATCTCCAGCTCGCCCGCTGCTGAATTACCTGCCTTGACGATGTCGCTACAGGCGGTGAAGACCTGCTTCTCGCGGTGCTCCATCACCTCGTTGGCACGGGTGTGTTCCGGATTGGAGTGGGCTACCACATAGTCCGGGTAGAGGTAGTACTTCAGATAGGTGTTAGGCAGGGTATCCGGGTCGAGCGCCCACACATCCTTTGCCTTGGTGAAGGTATCGTTCCAGCTGGCTTCGGCATGGCTGGTGCTATTGGGCACATAGCCGTGGCGGGCGACGTGCTCCTTGATCTTCGGCATCAGGTCGTTGCCTTCCAGATCCTCGATGCGGGTCCACCAGCCAAAGTGGTTGAGGCCGTAATAGCGTACCCGCATCTCTTTGCGGGATTTGAGACCGGCAATCTGGGCCATGCGCCCCTCGATCCCGATCGGCATGTCGCAGATGTTGAGGATTTTGGCGTTGGGACGCAGACGACGGGTCGCTTCGGCCACAATGGCGGCCGGGTTGGAGTAGTTCAGCATCCAGGCATTGGGTGAGTACTGCTCCATATAGTCGACCAGCTCCAGCACTCCACCGATGGAGCGCATGCCATAGGCGATACCGCCCGGGCCGCAGGTCTCCTGACCGACCACGCCATGACGCAGCGGGATCTTCTCGTCCAGCTCGCGCATCGGATATTTGCCAACCCGGATATGGGCCATGACGAAATCTACATCGCTAAACGCTGCTTTGGGGTCGGTGCCATAGCTGAAGGCGATCTCGGGAGCCTTCTCTTTCAGCAAGATTTTGCAGGCTTCGGCGATGATCTCCTGACGGGCACCATCGTTGTCGTAGAATTTGATCTCCTTGAGCGGGAAGCGATGTTGATTTTCCAGCAACATCAGAACGATACCAGGAGTAAAAGTGCTGCCACCACCGGCAATGACTACAGAGAATTTTTTCATGATCATGACTCCATTACTAAAGACGATTGTTGATGATTGTTGTTCATAATCGATTCCATATTTTCACGTACCTGAGGTACATGCAGACCGATAATTACCTGGATACTATCTCCATGGCGGACGACCCCATGGGCACCCAATTTAATAAACCCCTCATCTGCTGCTGCCAGCTTGCTGTTAACCAGCGATATTCTTAAGCGGGTGGCGCAGTTATTCAGACTACGTATATTTTTGACTCCACCAAGCGCTTCGATAATTTGTGTTGCACTATCACTGCCACGCTGGTTTTTGGCTACCTGATAATCTGACTTGGAATAAAGCTTTATTTCACTGTCTTCCCGGCCCGGTGTTTTAAGATTGAGCCTGATAATCAGTGCGCGGAATATCAGGAACCAGATGCCGGTAAAGACCAATCCGATAGCGATCTGGGTGAACATCATTCCCGCATGGTTGTGGTACATGGGGATCCAGTTCTGCGGCAGGAACTGGTCGAGCAGACCTCCGCCCATGTTGCCGACCACACCAAACAGGTACATCACAGTCGACATGGTGGCTGCCAGCAGGGCGTGGATGGCAAACAGCAACGGCGAGATGAAGAGGAAGGTGAACTCCAGCGGCTCGGTGATACCGACCAGAATGGCGGTCAGGGTGGCCGGGATCAGCAGGCCTGCCACCTTGGCCTTGTTCTCTTTGGCTGCCGTGGCATAGATGGCCAGAGCAATCCCCATGGCACCGAAAATCTTCGAGTTGCCGTGCAGGGCAAAGCCACCCTGAGGGAACTGTTCAATCAGCGGGCGAGTGCTCTGGCTGAACTCCAGCATGTGCTGCGCCCAGTAGAGTTGAATGCCCCCCTCTACTGCCGCTGGGCCGAAGACGAAGGGGCCGTAGATAAAGTGATGCAGGCCGGTCGGGATCAAAATCCGCTCGAGGAAGGTGTATACCCACACCCCGACCGGACCCGAGACCAGCATGAAATTCTGCAGGGAGGCGATGCCCATCTGTACTTTTGGCCAGCCAAGCAGGGTCAGCCAGGCGCAGGGGATCATCACGAAGAAGGCGACAATGGTGACAAAGGAGCTGCCCTGAAAGATGCCGAGAAAGACCGGTAGTTGGCGATCAAACAGGCGGTTGTGCAGTGCCGTCACGATGCCGGAGATGACGATGGCCCCTATGATGCTGGTATCCAGGGTCTTGATCCCCGCCACCATGGCGAGGCCACTTTCACCCCCCACATCCTGACTGAAGTCGACCCCGAAATAACTGCCCCAGGTCATGCCCATGGCGTTGATAAAATAGTTCCAGGTCATGAAACTGACCAATACAGCCAGACAAGCTCTGGCTTGAGCCTTATTTGCCAGACCGATTGGCAGGCCAATCGCAAATATGAGCGGCATATTTCTGAATACTGTCCAGCCACCCTCTTCAATAATATGAATGATCTGGAAAAATAATCCTTGTGGGTTTGCCAGTGATTCACCGACAAACATCGGGTTTTTCAGCATAATTGCAATGCCTACTACCATACCTGCAAAAGGAAAAAGCAGTACAGGAGTGAACATTGCTCCGCCAAAACGTTGAATTTGACTGAGCATATATTGTCCCTTGGTTGAAATAGCTAATCGAATCCTTGCCGGTGTTGCCAGATGCAAATTAGCAATGATAAAAAGAGACCTCATGAAATATCTTGGAATAATGTGATCTGACGCATGCAGTTATTTAGACAAAGATGTCTAACTTTTGCGATATTGTTGTACCTCTTGGTTTCGTGATGTTCTTGCAGCTTTAGTTGAAAGTTAAGTTATTGTTTTTAAGCAATTTAGCCACTTGATTAAGAATAAGATGGTTGGCGTTGTGACCACAGGAGATGTCTAGTAGTGATCTATAAATCGGTGGCTGATCGACTCAGGATCAGGGTAAACGGTGCCGAGTGCCGGGTGGGAGATGTGTTGCCGGGCGAAAAAGCGCTGGCAGAACAGTATGGCGTCTCCCGCATGACCATTCGCAAAGCGGTAGACATGTTGATCGAGTGGGGACTGGTCGAGCGGCGCCACGGCAGCGGTACCTATGTGACGAAAAAGGATGTCCAGCATGAGACGAAAGGGCTGAGCGGGTTTACCGAACTGATGCGCGAGCAGGGGCGCACTTTGACCAGCCAGGTGTTGGAATTTCGCACCATGCCAGCGCCACCAGCCATCGCCAGTCAGCTGAGGGTGAAGGTGAATGAATCCGTCTATTACTCCAGCCGGATCCGCTCGGTGGATGGTCGGGCTCTGCTGCTGGAAGAGAGCTACATGCCGGTCAGACTGTTTCGTAATCTGTCGGTCGCCCATCTGGAAGGGTCCAAATTCGACTACATCGAACGGGAGTGCGGCATCGCGATTGCGGGTAACTATGAGTGCTTCAGTGCCGTGCTGGCGGATCGGGTTACTGCCGAGTTGCTCCATATCGAGCAGGGGGCCCCTATCCTGCGGCTCACCTCGCTCTCATACAGCGAGAGCGGAGAGTTCCTCAACTACTCCATCATGTTCCGTAATGCCAACGACTATCACGTTGACTACCACCTCCACCGTGCCCGCGGCTAGCGCCTAGCTGGTGAGGCGGCGTGTCGTTGAAAGAGGGGAGAGCCTGCGAGGGAGGCATTGGCCATAACTCTTCCCTCGGCCCATGCAGATCAAAATAATCAACTCAAATGTTAGTTATCCTTGTTGCCGGATCCGGATGTAGGCAGTGGGGGATGCATGAGCGTGATTGAAGCGATAACCATGGTGGCCGGTATGGTCTATCTGGTGTTGTTGGCGTGGCAGGTGCGCACCGGCTGGCCGGGACGTCTTGCGCTCGGTCTGCTGGGACTAGTCTGGTTGCTGGCGGCGGACAGCCTGCTCTGGCTCGCACTGGGGACGGTCACCGCCGTGCTTGCCTTCCGGCATCAGAGGCGGCCGCTGCCCGTGTTCGGGGCGATCGACAGTCAGCAGTTGCGGGCAGGCACTCGCCATCTGCTGCTGCTCTGCTGGGGGCTGGTCACAGTGCAATACAGCCTGCATATCTGGCAGTTGGGACAGGGGATGAGCCCCTGGCTGGTGCGCCCGGACGTGGTGGATGCCTTCCTGCCCATCGCCGGTGGCCTCGGGCTGCGGGCCTGGTTCGCGCAGGGGCTGGTGGATCCCCACCATCCGGCGGCCACCGTCACCGTACTGGTGCTCTCCTTGTCGGCCCTGCTGCTGGGGCGGGCGTTCTGTGCCTGGTTCTGTCCGCTCGGGCTGGTGGGGGAATGGCTGCATGGCCTGCGCCACCGGTTGCTGCCGGGGGAGTGGAGCCCACCGCGCTGGCTGGATCTTGCCCTGCGCACCCAGAAGTTTCTGGTGCTCGGCTTTCTGCTCTTCATCATCCTGCTGGCGGTGCCGGCTGCTGCCCTGCCCGGCTACTTCACCAGCCCCTACCATCAGGCGGCGGATATGAAGATGGGAGCCTTCTTCTTCAACCTGACCCTGGTCTCGGGTCTGTGCCTCGGCTGGGTGTTGCTGCTTACCGCGACCTTTCGTCAGGGATTCTGCCGCTACCTCTGCCCTTATGGCGTCTGGCTCGCCCTACTGGGGCTACTGACGCCGCTGCGCATTCGCCGTGACCCGGCCCGCTGCCTGCGAAGCCTGGGTCATGACTGCGACAAGTGCAGCCGGGCCTGCCCGTCGCGTATCCAGGTGCACCAGCTCATCGCGGTGCGCAGCCTGGAGTGCACCAGCTGCCTGAGCTGCGTGGCCGCCTGCCCCAAGCGGGTCGAGGCCCTGCACCTTGGCAGCAAGATGCTCCGGCTCGCACCGAGCCGTTTGCTGGGGCTGCTCTGCCTGGTGCTGCTGGTGCTGCCGTTGCTCGCGTATGGCCTGCTGGAGATCTGGGTCAGCCAGACGCCGCTGGCGATACGGGCTCACCTGCTGCAACTGTTGCCACAGCTGACCCATTAACCGGGAAAGGTGACAGTGTGACCATGGCGCAGGGTCACAGGGTATGCACATGGACACCCTCGGGTGTCCGTTTTCTTATTCGGGCGGGAGTAGGCTGAGGGGGTCTGTGCAGGCCGATTTGCTTACAGGCTGGCGAAATCCACCTCGGGCAGGGTTTCGAAGCCGGAGCCATGATGGATTCGGCAATGACCAATCAGTACCAAGTTGCATAATCCGCAGACCTGTAGGTTCGATTAGCGCAGCGTAATCGGACGAACGAGAGGCTTTGGTTACGGTTGTTGCCGTGCAGCAGGGGCGGCCAGCCAGCCGGAGGAAATTCGGCTGGCCGTGATGGCAGGAGAATCCATTTACGCGAACGTCCGATTACGCCTGACGGCTAATCGAACCTGCGAGCGGGTGTATCGGCGGCGGTGACACGCAAGACGCTGTGGAGATGGTGGCAATCCGATACCATGCGACTCAGGTTCTTCGTTCACGACAGGAATAGCACATGCTGATCATCTTCAGTGGTTTGCCGGGCAGCGGGAAAAGCACCATAGCACTGGCTCTGGCCCAGCGGCTGGGCGCCGTCTATCTGCGCATTGACACCATAGAGCAGGCCATTCGTGATGCTGAACGGACGGCTGAAGAGATGGGGCCGGCCGGTTATTTCGTCGCTTATGGGCTGGCCAGAGCAAACCTGAAACTCGGCTCGACCGTCATCACGGATTCCGTTAACCCCATCCAGCTGACCCGGGATGCTTATCATGACATCGCCCTCTCGGTCGGGGTGCCCTGTCTCGATGTCGAGGTGATCTGCTCCAATCCGAAGCTGCACCGCGAGCGGGTCGAGCACCGGACGGCGGATATCGAGGGGCTGGCATTGCCGGATTGGCAGGCGGTGATCAATCGCGACTATCAACCCTGGGACAGTGAGCGTCTGGTGCTGGATAGCGCCACCCTGTCGGTCACCCAGAGCGTGGAGCGGATCATTGCCGCGTTGGCAAAGGAATCGTAGGTTCGATTAGCGCAGCGTAATCGGACGAACGAGAGGCTTTGATTGTGGTTGCAGCCGTGAAGCGGGGCGGCCAGCCGGAGGGGGAAATTCGGCTGGCCGTTATGGCGGGGGAATCGATTTACGCGAACGTCCGATTACGCCTAGCGGCTAATCGAACCTACGGGTTGCCCCCTTCTCCCCTTGTGGGAGAAGGGGTGGGGATGAGGGGGCGTCATGCCAACCCAAGGTCAATATTGGGCTGCTCGATGTTCGGCACCGACCGGCATGCACCATATCTCACCGCCTTATGTAGGTTCGATTAGCGCAGCGTAATCGGACGAACGAGAGGATTTAGTTGCGCGTGTTGCCGTGCAGCAGGGGCGGCCAGCCAGCCGGAGGGAGGAAATTCGGCTGGCCGTTATGGCGGGATAATCGATTTACGCGAACGTCCGATTACGCCTGACGGCTAATCGAGCCACTCTAAACGTCGGGCACGTTAGCCTGCTAGTTGAGCATGTAGCTCCGGCCGGATCGGTTGAGAGCTGCTGGGCTCGTGCTGTGAGGTGGCCTGAATTGCGGTGGTGAGGCATGCCCTAGTGCGGGGTTCATCGCGTAGCTGGATGGCGGGCAGATGATAGCGCTCACTTAATTGGTTGATCAGATCCAGCGCCTGCAAGCCAAGGTGGGCGAAATACTCTGCTCTCACACGATAAAACTCGGCATATTCCAGCGGGTCGCAGTCATTGCCAAGGCGCGCCAAATGCACCTCGATCAGCTGACGGGAACTGGGTAGTGACAGGATGCCGAACATCAATGGCGAAGGGAAAACAGTATATTGCCCTGCTGGCAGGATGATATCGGGATCTTTGACCGTGCTTTGCGGCAATCCCTGGTGATCCGCTAGCATGGGATCTTCGACCAGATCGACACACGCTGCGACCACTTCATCCAGCTTGATGACTAGCTTGATGGCAAGTTGTTCGGCATCAAGTCGGCGCTGGATTTTGGCAGCCAGCGCCTCTCTAAACCAGGTGAGCATAAATGAAATGGTTTGTGGCAAAGCAGCTACAACGCCCCCAAGCACCACATATCCCGCACTACTCTGAATAAATTCCATTTTTTTCATCCTTATTTTAAATAATTTATAACAAATCATATGCCACTAACCACCATATTCCACGGGTCATTTAGCGTCAAATAACGAATGAAAGTTTTAATTTATTTAATTACCAACCTAGCGGCATTATGGTTTTAGTTGATTGATTGGTCAAAAAGAAATGGGAACTCTTTCGCACAGAAGTAGCGCATCATTTCATATATAAAAAAGTCATCTTTAGTCGTGGAAGAGTGAGATGCCAAGCATAGAAAAATATTCATGCCTTTATACTTTGAATAAATCAACCATTCACCCGTAAGGTTGTTCTTGTTGGCTCTGTTTTTATAGCCTTCAATGACAAACTCATGTGAGAATCGATCTTGCCATCCATGCTTTGATGGATTTATTTCCTCTTCTGCAATTATCTTTTTGCAAAGGGCATCAAGTTTTTTGCTGTTTTCGAAATTCAGCCCCCATTCATTTATTATATTTTTCATGATAAATGCAGGGGTTATAAAATGGGATTTATAAAACCCTTGCAATGGAGGATGTTTGAATTTGTTTTCTACGACATGTCGATGCTTTACACCGTCAATCGCCTGCATTAAATCAGTAACGGCAAAGGAGCTAAATTTTCTATTTTTTATTGCATCGGTTAACTGTGAGAAAAGTAAGCTGCTTATTCTCGATTCATGTAAACCATAAAATCCAGCATTGTTTTCTAAATATATAGAAACATCATCATTTGTGATTTTGAAGAGGCTCATTAATTCTGAAGATAACTTGACCATATGTGCCTCCATGAATTTTTAATTAATTATATAGATGTGATGGTGCTATATAAAATAAAAACGGCGCCTCGCGGCGCCGTTTTATATATCACTCAACCCAACCTAGATCACTGCAGCAGGGAGATATCCGCGACTTGCAGGAACAGGTTGCGCAGGTTGTTCAGCAGTGCCAGACGGTTGGCCTTGAGGGCTTCGTCGTCGGCCATCACCATCACCTCGTTGAAGAAGGTGTCGACCGGCTCGCGCAGGGCGGCCAGACGGGTGAGGGCAGCCTGATAGTCACCGGCAGCGAACAGCGGGGCCAGTTCGGCTTGCAGTTCGGCAACCTGGGTAGCCAGCGCCTTCTCGGCGGCATCGACCAGCAGTTCCGGTTTGACGGCAGTCGGCAGTTCGCCTTCGACCTTGGCCAGAATGTTGCTCACGCGCTTGTTGGCGGCAGCCAGTGCCAAGGCGGCATCCAGCGTGCGGAAGTGGCTGACGGCCTTGACGCGACGATCGAAGTCGAGCGGACGGGTCGGGCGGCGGGCCAGTACGGCCAGCACCACGTCGGCACCGATGCCTTCGTCCTGATAGGCGGCGCGGAAGCGGCCCAGCATAAAGTCGACCACGTCGGTGACGACGGTTTTGTTGGTCAGCTTGTCGCCGTAGACGCGTACCGCTTCTTCAACCAGTTCAACCAGATCCAGATCCAGCTGCTTCTCGGTCATGATGCGCAGGGCACCGATGGCGGCGCGACGCAGGGCGAACGGGTCCTTGTCACCCTTCGGCAGCATGCCGATGCCGAAGATACCGGCCAGGGTGTCGAACTTGTCGGCCAGCGCGACGGCGCAGGCAACCAGACCGGACGGCAGGGCATCACCGGCAAAGCGCGGCATGTACTGCTCGTTGAGGGCCACAGCCACCGCTTCGTCTTCGCCATCGTGACGGGCGTAGTGCATCCCCATGACACCCTGGGTGTCAGTGAACTCGCCGACCATGTTGGTCATCAGATCACACTTGGAGAGCAGACCGGCACGCTTGGCCTGAGCCACATCGGCACCGATACGCTCGGCGATAAAGCCGGCGACGGTCTCGATGCGCTCGACCTTGGCCTTGACGGTGCCCAGCTGTTGCTGGAACAGCACGGTTTCAAGGCGCGGCAGGCGGGAGGCCAGGGTCTGCTTGAGGTCGGTCTTGAAGAAGAACTCGGCGTCAGAGAGACGGGGGCGCACCACCTTCTCGTTGCCGCTGATGATCTGGCTCGGGTCTTTGGACTCGATGTTGGTGACGAAGATGAACTTCGGCAGCAGCTTGCCGTTCTTGTCGTAGACCGGGAAGTACTTCTGGTCACCCTTCATGGTGTGAACCAGCGCCTCAGCCGGAACGGCCAGGAACTTCTCTTCGAAGTTGGCGGTCAGCACTACCGGCCACTCGACCAGCGCGGTGACTTCTTCCAGCAGGGCGTCGTCCAGATCGGCCACGCCACCAAAGGCGGCAGCGGCCGCTTCGGCGTCAGCCTTGATCTTGGCCTTGCGCGCCATAAAGTCGGCAATCACCATGCCGCGCTCCTGCAGGATCTGCGGGTACTGGCTGGCGTTGTCGATGGTGAACTCGCTCTCGCCCATAAAGCGGTGACCGCGCAGGGTGCGGGCAGAGTCGATACCCAGAATGTGAGCGGGCACCAGCTCGCCATCCAGCAGCAGGGTCACGGTGAAGACCGGACGCACGAACTGGATGGTCTTGTCGCCCCAGCGCATCATCTTCGGGATCGGCAGTTTGGCCAGCGCCTGGCTAACCAGTTCGCCCAGCAGATCTTTGGCCGGACGGCCTTCGACCTTGGCGATGTGAACCAGCCACTCGCCCTTGTCGGTGACCAGACGCTCGGCCTGCTCAACGGTGATGCCGTTGCCACGGGCCCAGCCTTCGGCGGCCTTGGTCGGCTTGCCTTCGGCATCGAACGCCTGAGACACGGCCGGGCCGCGCTTCTCGACGCTCTTGCTCGGCTGTTCGCCAGCCAGCTCGCTCACCTTTAGCGCCAGACGGCGCGGTGAGGCAAACCACTCGACGTCGCCGAAGGCCAGATCGGCCTTGGTCAGTTCGGCTTTGAAGTTGTCGGCAAAGGCTTCGGCCAGGGAGCGCAGGGCTTTGGGCGGCAGCTCAGCAGTACCGATCTCTACCAGAAATGTATGTTGTGCCATGTCCGTTCCTTAACCTTGCTTGTTCTCGTTGCTGCCACGTTGGCACATCGGGAAGCCCAGCGCTTCGCGGGAGGCGTAGTATGCCTCTGCCACGGCCTTGGTCAGGGTGCGAATGCGCAAGATGTAGCGCTGACGCTCGGTGACCGAGATGGCCTTGCGGGCATCCAGCAGGTTAAAGGAGTGAGCGGCTTTGAGGATGCGCTCGTAGGCAGGCAGCGGCAGCGGTTTTTCCAGTGCCAGCAGATTCTGGGCTTCCTTTTCGTACTGCTCGAAGCAGTGGAACAGGAACTCCACATCGGCGTGCTCGAAGTTGTAGGTGGATTGCTCCACTTCGTTCTGGTGGAACACATCGCCGTAGGTGGTCTTGCCCAGCGGGCCGTCAGACCAGACCAGATCGTAGACGCTGTCCACGCCCTGAATGTACATGGCCAGACGCTCGAGACCGTAGGTGATCTCGCCGGTGACCGGCTTGCACTCGAGGCCGCCAACCTGCTGGAAGTAGGTGAACTGGGTCACTTCCATGCCGTTCAGCCACACTTCCCAACCCAGACCCCAGGCACCCAGAGTCGGGTTTTCCCAGTTGTCTTCCACGAAGCGGATGTCGTGGATCTCAGGATCCATGCCCAGCTCTTTCAGGGAGCCCAGATAGAGTTCCTGAATGTTGTCGGGGGAAGGCTTGATGATCACCTGGAACTGGTAGTAGTGCTGCAGGCGGTTCGGGTTTTCACCGTAGCGGCCGTCGGTCGGACGGCGGGACGGTTGCACGTAAGCGCAGGCGATGGGCTCCGGGCCCAGGGCACGCAGACAGGTCATGGGGTGGGAAGTACCGGCACCCACCTCCATATCCAGCGGCTGAATGATGGTACAGCCCTGGCGGGACCAATAGTCCTGCAGCTGCAGGATCAGGCCCTGAAAGGTTTTGACATCGAATTTTTGCATAATTTTTTTCGCGCGAAGTGAAAATCAGAGCAAGATTTGCTGAATGTGAACCGAGGGAGTATACCGTCTGGCATGGTCGGATAATAGGCGAAATTGCAGCGGATTCGCGGGATGGTGCTGCGCTGTGGCTGGTCGGGCGGGATGTCCGGTATATGATGTGAGCAGTGCCACCTGTAGAGTGTGCAGGGTCGGGCAAACCGCTGAAATAACGAGGGAGAGGAAATGGAACTGCGCTGCGCCTGGGTGACCAAAGACCCGGAATACATTGAATACCATGACAAACAGTGGGGCAGGCAGGTCTATGACGCCCGCGAGCTGTTTGCCAAGCTCTGCCTCGACGGCCAGCAGGCGGGGCTGTCGTGGATCACCATCCTCAAGCGCACCGAGAGCTATTACCGCGCCTATGCCGACTTTGATCCGATGCAGATTGCCCGCTTCGACGAGCAGGATGTGGAGCGATTGATGCAGGACACCGGCATCATCCGCAACCGGCTCAAGGTGCAGTCGATCATCAGAAATGCCCGCGCTTATCTGGCGTTGCAGGAGCAGGGGATCGACTTCGCCGACTACCTGTGGGGCTTCGTGGGCGGCGCCCCCATCGTCAACCAGCGCCGGGGCAACGGCGATATTCCGGCGACCTCGCCGGAGTCGGATGCCATGTCGAAAGCGCTCAAGAAGCTCGGCTTCAACTTCGTTGGCAGCACCATCTGTTATGCCTTCATGCAGGCTGTGGGGATGGTGAACGATCATCTGGTCAGCTGTCCTTGCCACGCCGAGTGTCAGTTACCGCGCTGACAACACGCCGATTGGCCAAAAAAACATCACTCTCGCCATCTGTTCAGGCTTGCGTCAGACAATGGCGTGCCAGCGCGTTACAATCCGGCCCCCGGCATGGTGCCGGATTGTTTTCACAGAGGTTTTTTCATGCGAGCCAAGATCCTGGTGCCTGCTCTGGCACTGACCGTTGCCCTGAGCGGCTGTACCACCAACCCCTACACAGGTGAATCCCAGACCTCCAAAGGTGCCTGGGGCGCGCTGGCTGGCGCCGCTGCCGGTGCGGCCGTAGGTGCGCTCTCCTCCAGCAAGGGTGATCGCAAGAAGGGCATCCTGACCGGCGTTGCTGCTGGCGCGGCCCTGGGTGGCGGTATCGGCTACTACATGGACGTGCAGGAAGCCAAGCTGCGCGAGAAGCTGCAGGGCACCGGCGTCAGCGTTACCCGCAATGGCAATGAGCTGATCCTCAACATGCCGAACAACGTGACCTTCGACAGCTCCAGCTCCCAGCTGAAAGCGGCCGGAGCCAACACCCTCTCCGGCGTCGCCATGGTCGTTGCCGAGTTCGACAAGACCCGCCTGAACGTGGTCGGTCACACCGACAGCACCGGTTCCCGCGACCTGAACATGAAGCTCTCCCGCGATCGTGCCGATGCCGTTGCCGCTCAGCTGATTGGTCAGGGCGTAGCAGGTAGCCGCATCTCCACCACCGGCGTGGGCCCGGATCAGCCGGTTGCTACCAACAGCACCGCCGCTGGCAAAGCCCAGAACCGCCGCGTGACCATTACCCTGACCCCGACCGCCTAAGTCGTTCAGGTCTCGGTAACGAAAAGACCCCGCCAGTAATGGCGGGGCCTTTCTATTGGCTATGTCCCAATTACGTGTTGAAAGGCTAAGCTTGAAGTAGGCCATCACCTTGAGGTCTACCATCATGGATACCCCAGC
>NZ_JBSTYP010000076.1:0-18188 GCF_054052405.1 Aeromonas aquatilis
AATGTCAGCCCGGCGGAGTTTAACAAGAGGTATTGGAGAACTGCTCAGGCTGCTTGATCCGGGACTGTCCGATCTTGTCAGGACACCTCAGCAATTTGTCAGATACGGGCTACTCACCCACCACCTTTAATGCTTGAAAACCGCTAGCCAGGGAGAGATTCCCTTGGCTAGCCTGTTCTATGTGGTTGCTCCACCACTCCATCATGATTTGCCGCTGTTTGAAGTAGTCAGAGCTGTTATAGGCGCGGCGGATCTCGTTCTCATCGGCGTGGGACAGTGCCGCCTCTATGGCATCTGGGTTAAAACCCTGTTCGTTCAGCGTGGTGCTGCCCAGTGAGCGCAGGCCGTGGGCCACCAGCCTCCCGCCATACCCCAGTCGCCTTAAGGCCGCGTTGGCGGTCTGATCGTTGATATGGGTCATTGGATTACGAAGGCCGGGGAAGACAAAAGGGCGGTGGCCGCTGATTGGCCTCATCTGTTCTAGCAGGGCGATCGCTTGCGGGGTGAGTGGCACCCGATGGGCACGAACCATCTTCATCCGGTCTGCGGGGATATTCCAGACTTTGGCCTCAAGGTCGATTTCATCCCAGCGAGTACCTGCCGATTCACCGGGTCGAACCAGAGTATGAAGGCTCCATTCAATCTGGCGGCGAGTAGTGTGCTCTATACGGCCATTTGCGATATCAGCCATCAAAAGCGGTAGTTCATGCGGTTGAAGAGTCAGCATGTTCGTTTTGGTGGGAGCTTTGAATACTTTGCGGATATCGGTGCAAGGATTTGCTTCCAGCAGACCATGATTCACGCAGTAGCTCATGATCTCGTTGATATGGCGGCAAAGGCGGTGAAGGGTATCAAGAATGCCGGATGCTTCCACTGGGCGCAGTATCTCGATCACCTTGGGGGCGCGGATCTGGTCAATGGGCATCTCGCCGATAAAGGGCAGCACATACATTTCAAGCATGCGCCAATCTTTTTGGGCTGTCTTGGGCTTTACCCGATGGCTCTTTAGCTCCATCAGTTGACGCGCCATGCGCTCAAAGGTGTTGGCGGTGGCCTCTTGCTTGGCATGGGCAATCGCTGCCTGTTCTTCTTTGTGGATTTTGGGGTCGATCCCTTCAGCCAGCAGGGCGCGGGCTTCTCGCCGTAGTTCACGGGCTGCCGCAAGGGATACTTCCGGGTAGGTGCCAAAGCCAATGTTGGTGCGTTTTTTGTCGGAAGGCCTCTGATACTTGAAGACCCAGCGCTTCCCACCGTTCGGTTTAAGCCTTAACTCCAGTCCTTCGCCATCAGACATGGTTATTTCTTGGGCGTCTGCCTTGGCACTTTTCACCTTGGGGTCAGTTAGCCAGTTTGCCCCTGTCCTGCGCGTCTTCTTGTCCATCCAATGCCCCTAGTACCACTGAATTGAGTACCACAACGCTTGTGGTACTAATGATGGTACTAAATTAACTGGTTTCTGACGACGCCCTCGGACTGTTGTGGACAACAAAAAACCCGCAAAGCCTTACGCTGTGCGGGTTTCTGTTCTTTGTCGTTCCAGCTCGGAACTTAATTTGGTGGCCCCTGGGGGACTTGAACCCACGACCAATCGATTATGAGTCGACTGCTCTGACCAACTGAGCTAAGGGGCCAAATTGTGCATTTAGCGGCGTGGATTATAGGGGAAGAGGAAAGGGCAGTCTATAGGCATATCAACCACTTGGCGACTAATTGTCCAGGTCGATAGAGGGTGCAAAGCGGGTCATGAGGGTAAATGCCAGACAAAACAAAGCCCCGCATGGCGGGGCTTTGGCAGAGCAGTTTGACACAGGGTCAGGACTATTCGTCCAGGAAGCTGCGCAGCACTTCCGAGCGGCTCGGGTGGCGCAGTTTACGCAGTGCCTTGGCTTCGATCTGACGAATACGCTCACGGGTGACGTCGAACTGTTTGCCCACTTCCTCTAGGGTGTGGTCAGTGTTCATGTCGATACCGAAACGCATCCGCAGCACCTTGGCTTCACGGGCGGTCAGGCCAGCCAGCACTTCGCGGGTGGCGTTGCGCAGGCTTTCGCTGGTCGCCGCATCCGCTGGCAGAGCCAGGGTGGTATCTTCGATAAAGTCGCCCAAGTGGGAATCTTCATCATCACCGATGGGCGTCTCCATGGAGATAGGCTCTTTGGCGATTTTCAGTACCTTGCGGATCTTGTCTTCCGGCATACCCATGCGCATGGCCAGCTCTTCCGGGTTCGGTTCGCGACCCATCTCCTGCAGCATCTGACGGGAGATACGGTTGAGCTTGTTGATGGTCTCGATCATGTGTACCGGGATTCGGATGGTACGGGCCTGATCCGCGATGGAGCGGGTAATGGCCTGACGGATCCACCAGGTTGCATAGGTCGAGAACTTGTAGCCACGACGGTATTCAAACTTGTCTACCGCCTTCATCAGACCGATGTTGCCCTCCTGGATCAGATCCAGGAACTGCAGACCGCGGTTGGTGTACTTCTTGGCGATAGAGATAACCAGACGCAAGTTGGCCTCAACCATCTCTTTCTTCGCACGGCGGGCCTTGGCCTCACCGATGCTCATGCGACGGTTGATATCCTTGATCTGGGCAATCGACAGACCGGTCTCTTCTTCAATCTGCTGCAGCTTGCCGATGGCGCGCTGAATGTCCTCGTCCATTTCAACCAGACGGGGAGACCAGGCTTTACCAGCCTGCTTCTGGTATTCAAACCAGGCAGTTTCACACTCGTTGTTGGTGAAGGCCGCGACGAAGGTTTTCTTCGGCATCTTGGCCTGCTCCACGCAGAGCTTCATGATGATGCGTTCCTGCACGCGGACGCGCTCCATCATCTCGCGCATGTTGTTGACCAGGCGATCGAACTGCTTGGGCATCAGGCGGAATTGACGGAATACATCGGCCAGCTGGGCGATGGCGGCCTGGGTATCTTCGTGCGCGCGACCATTCTTCTGAATGGAGAGGCGGGTCACTTCATACAGGGCACGCAGTTCGCCAAACTTCTCGCGAGCGACTTCCGGATCCGGACCACCGTCACCATCGTCGTCAGAGCGGTCGCCATCTTCGTCTTCGTCTTCTTCGTCTTCTTCATCTTCGTCGGCCAGGTCGTCTTCGCCGAGTTCGGAACCGATATGCGTGGCGGTAGGTGCCATGTCATCAGCTTCGTTCGGGTCAACAAAGCCAGAGATGATGTCAGAGAGACGGAGCTGCTCGGCTTCGTACTTGTCGTACTGTTCGAGCAGGTAAGTAATTGCTTCAGGGTACTCGGCTACGGAGCTTTGTACCTGGTTGATACCGTCTTCGATCCGTTTGGCGATGTCGATTTCGCCTTCACGGGTCAGCAGTTCGACGGTACCCATTTCCCGCATGTACATGCGGACGGGATCGGTCGTGCGACCAATCTCAGATTCAACAGATGCCAGAGCCTGGGCCGCTGCTTCGGCAGCGTCCTCATCGGCGGTACCACCTTCTGCCATGATAAGGTCATCGGCATCCGGAGCGTTTTCAACCACTTGAATGCCCATATCGTTGATCATCTGAATGATGTCTTCGATCTGGTCTGAATCGACAATGTCTTGCGGGAGGTGATCGTTCACCTCGGCATAGGTCAGGTAGCCCTGTTCTTTACCTTTGGCAACGAGGAGTTTAAGCTGAGACTGCGGGGTTTGCTCCATAGAACTCATCCGGTTGGTGTTGCTAGGTTGCGCGTACAGTGCGCTGCTGCGCAAATAGCCAATTCTAATAGAAAACCGCCAGACATGCTATGTCTGGTTGCGGCGTCGGTCATGAGAAACCCCTGCCCGCAGTATTGTCGGGGCCAGGCGGTTATAAAATTTTTGCTTTTCATCCCGTCGATTCGGGCAACGCTATCCATATTGGGACTAATCACTTAAATATCAAGCCCCACTCTCATTTCTTTTCTCAATTTGCACCTCTCTTATCAGCATCATCAGCTCTTGGGTTTCTTCGGAGCTTAGTCCTTCCTGAGCCACTTTGGCCTGCAATTCTTCGATCCGCTGTTTCAGAAACTGGTTGATGAAGCCGACGAAGGTGTCCTGCAATTCTCCCAGAATATCCGGCTCCTGATCGAGTTTGATCTCCTCGAACAGGTCGTGCATGGCCAGCTGAGCAAGGATCTCTCCCTCCTTGGTACCACGCCAGTGTTCCAGCAGGATACCGGTTGTGATACCGGGCTGTGCCAGGATTTGCTGGTGCAGTTGCAGCAGGAACTTGATGCCCTGTACGCGTAGTCCGGCCAATTCCGGCATGGGGGGAAGTTCAGCCGTTACCGCCGGATATTGCACCATCAGTGCCAGCGCACGCCGTAGTGGCGTCAGTTTGGCTGCCTTGGGTTTGTTGACCTCGGCCTTGGGCTGACTGTTGCGGGCAAACAGTTCGGCGATCCGTTGCTTGTTCTCGCCCCAGCGCATCATGCTGGAGAGGCGGGTGATCAACCCTTCGCGGGTAAACCCTTCCGGTACGCGGCGAATAAGCTCGGCGGCCTTGTTGGCCACTTCGAACTTGCCAGCCTCACCGGAGAGCGCCGCATCCCGGCCGAGACGCTCGAACATGAAGTCGGCGAACGGTTGGGCTTCATCGAGCAGGGCTTCAAAGCCCTCCTTGCCGATCTGGCGTACCAGCGAGTCGGGATCCTCGCCATCGGGCAGGAACACGAACTTCAGCTCGCGGCCATCCTGCAGATGAGAGAGGGCATTATCCAGCGCGCGCCAGGCGGCTTCACGACCGGCGTTGTCACCGTCGTAGCAGCAGACTACCTCGGCGGTGGTGCGAAACAGGGTGTGGATATGGTCGCTGGTCGTTGCAGTACCCAGGGCCGCCAC
The DNA here is from genome assembly GCF_054052405.1 of Aeromonas aquatilis. Lineage (NCBI taxonomy): Bacteria > Pseudomonadati > Pseudomonadota > Gammaproteobacteria > Aeromonadales > Aeromonadaceae > Aeromonas > Aeromonas aquatilis. Next base: position 4,843 of record NZ_JBSTYP010000076.1, read on the forward strand.
CGCATAGTCGATGTCGTACTGACCGAGTGCCACCACATCCATGTAGCCTTCCACCACCAGGATCCGGCGTGGATCCTTGTGTGCCTGCTTCACCTCGTAGAGACCGAACAGCTCCCGCCCTTTATGGAAGATGGGGGTCTCTGGCGAGTTCAGGTACTTGGGGGTGCCATCACCCAGCACCCGGCCACCGAAACCGATGACCCGGCCACGCTTGTCGCGGATCGGGAACATGATGCGATCGCGGAAACGATCATAGCTGCCCGGGCCATTGTCACGGGTGATCAGCATGCCGCCCGAGATAAGCAACTGCTCGTGATCCCGGCTGGAACCAAAGCGGCGGCGCACCTGATCCCAATCGCTGGGGGCATAGCCGATATTGAAGCGCTTGACCACTTCGCCAGTCAGACCGCGACCTTTGAGGTACTCCACCGCATGGGGAGCACTCTTGAGGTTGCTCTCGTAGAAGCGGGCGATCTGGTTCATCAGCTCGAACAGATCCTTGCTTACGGCGGGCTGGCTATTGGCCGAGCCGCCGATGCTCTGCTCGCGAGGTACCTGCATGCCCTGCATGCTGGCGAGCTCTTCGATGGCATCGGGAAATTCTAGACCGTCGTACTCCATGACAAAGCCGATGGCGTTGCCGTGGGCGCCACAACCGAAACAGTGGTAGAACTGCTTCTCCTGGCTGACGGTAAAAGAGGGGCTTTTTTCGTTATGAAAAGGGCAGCAAGCCTGGTAGTTCTTACCGGCTTTTTTCAGCCGCACTCGCGAGTCGATCAGCTCGACTATGTCTGTGCGTACGAGCAGATCGTCGATAAAGGATTGGGGGATCCTGCCTGCCATAACCGTCCTGTTTCATTGCGGAGAAAATAAAAAAGCCGCGCATTCCAAGGGAAGCACGGCTTCTTCGACCAAACAAGAGAGTTGCCTGTTACGCCAAGCGGGTTTTCACCTGAGCACTGACGGCGCCGACATCGGCACGCCCCTGAATTTTCGGCTTCAAGACAGCCATGACCTTGCCCATATCAGCCATGACGGCAGCACCACTTTCAGTGATGGCTTGCTCGATCAGAGCGGCAATTTCATCTGCGGTCAGCTGTTGCGGCAGGAATTCCTGCAACACAACGATCTCGGCGGACTCTTTGTCGGCGAGATCCTGGCGACCGGCAGCTTCAAATTGGCTGATGGAATCGCGGCGCTGTTTAACCATTTTGGTCACGACAGCGAGGATATCCTCATCATTCAGCTCGATACGGGTATCGACTTCACGTTGCTTGATTTCTGCCATCAACAGGCGGATCGCTCCCAGACGTGCCTTATCTTTGGCAAGCATGGCGAGTTTTTGTTGATCCTTAAGTTGATCCTTCAGAGACACGGCAATATCTCCCGATTAGTACAGGCGGATACGACGTGCGTTTTCGCGAGACAGCTTCTTGGCGTGACGCTTGACAGCAGACGCTTTGGCGCGCTTACGAATGGTAGTCGGCTTCTCGTAGAACTCACGGCTACGAACTTCGGACAGGATACCGGCTTTTTCGCAAGAACGCTTGAAACGACGCAGAGCAACGTCAAACGGCTCATTTTCACGGACTTTGATTACTGGCATGTGCCTTTCACCTCAGTGATAAATTGTTAGCTGACCTTCAATCGATCAGCATGTCTTAAAATGGTGCGAAATTATACTCTGGACAGGGAATGAAAGTAAACCCGCAGAGATCGCTCTGGTTTAAAAAACCCGCGAAGGTTACCATAGCCGTCTCATTTTAGCAGTGAAAATTTTTAGCAATGCGTGTATTGGGCATAGAGACATCCTGTGACGAAACCGGGATCGCGATCTTCGACGATCAAAAAGGGATCCTTTCCCATCAGTTATATAGCCAGGTCAAGCTGCATGCGGACTACGGTGGCGTCGTCCCCGAACTCGCCAGCCGGGATCATGTTCGCAAGACGATCCCGTTGATCCAGGCCGCATTGCAAGAGGCGGGACTGGGCAAAGATGACATCGACGGCATCGCGTATACCGCGGGGCCGGGTCTGGTTGGCGCCATTCTGGTGGGCGCCACTATTGGTCGTTCGCTGGCGATGGCATGGAACAAGCCTGCTATCGCTGTCCACCATATGGAAGGCCACCTGCTGGCTCCCATGCTGGAAGAGAAAGCCCCCGAGTTCCCCTTCGTGGCGCTGCTGGTCTCCGGTGGCCACTCCATGCTGGTGCGGGTCGATGGCATCGGCAGTTATCAGCTGTTGGGGGAATCCATCGATGATGCTGCCGGCGAGGCGTTCGACAAGACCGCCAAGCTGATGGGGCTGGACTATCCGGGTGGTCCGCTGCTCTCCCGTCTGGCCGAGAAGGGCACTAAGGGGCGCTTCCACTTCCCCCGTCCCATGACTGACCGTCCCGGGCTCGACATGAGCTTCTCCGGCCTCAAGACCTTCACTGCCAACACCATCGCCGCCAATGGTGATGATGAACAGACCCGTGCCGATATCGCTCGGGCGTTTGAAGATGCGGTGGTCGATACCTTGGCCATCAAGTGCCGTCGTGCCTTGAAAGAGACCGGTCTCACGCGCCTGGTGGTTGCCGGTGGCGTCAGTGCCAACCGTCACTTGCGCACTCAGCTGGCCGAGCTGATGGAGAGCCTCAAGGGTGAGGTGTTCTATCCGCGCACCGAGTATTGCACCGATAACGGCGCGATGATTGCCTATGCCGGTATGCAGCGCCTGAAAGCCGGTGTGTTTGAGCCGCTGGCGGTCAAGGCAGTACCTCGCTGGCCGCTGGATACCCTGGATCCGGTCTGATCCGTAGGATCCCGCCTTCTGGCGCGGTGGTGAGTATCAGGATGGCCTACGGCTCCTGCAATCAGGCAGCGGCGGTTATAGCGCTGCTGGCACGCGGTTGCTTTGGCTGCTGTCGCCGTGGTTGAGCCATCCGGATAAGACGTCTGGTCTGTTGCTGGCAGACAGCAAAACACAGAGTAAATAGATAAAAAAATCCCCGCCAGTTGGCGGGGATTTTTGTTTGGCGATCGGCAGGCGATGTGATTACAGCAGGATGCCGCCGAAGAAGAAGCCCAGTGCCACAGCGATGGCGATCGTGGCGGTGCCCGGTACGAAGAAGGGGTGGTTAAACACCGCTTTACCGATACGGGTTGAGCCGGTGTCGTCCATCTCTACCGCGGCCAGCAGGGTCGGGTAGGTCGGCAGTACGAACAGGGCGCTTACGGCCGCGAAAGAGGCAATCGCAGTCAGCGGGCTGACACCCAGTGCCAGTGCGGCAGGCATCAGTGCTTTGGTGGTGGCGCCTTGTGAATAGAGCAGCATGGCAGCGAAGAACAGCACCACGGCCAGCAGCCAGGAGTACTGGTTCAGCAGGTCGCCAGCGATCAGCTGGATGGTGTCCATGTTGCCTTTCACGAAGACGTTACCCAGCCAAGCGACACCCAGTACGCAGATACAGGCGGACATACCGGACTTGAAGGTCGGCATGTTGGTCACCTGGGTGGCGTCCAGTTTGCACACCAGGGTCATGATGGTGGCCGCGGCCAGCATAATGCCCATGATGGCGCCGTCACGGGGGATCGGCGGGTTGGTGATCAGGCCCACTTTACCGGAGATGGCGGTGGCATAAGCCATGACAGCAACGATGGCGGCGATGAAGATCCAGACCGACAGTTTGGCGTATGGCTTGATCTCAAGCTTGGTAGTACCACGCAGTTTGATCAGACCCTTGGCTTTACGCTCCAGATAGACTTCGTCCTGATCCAGCGGTTTGCCCATCATGTTGGCAATGAAGGCGCCCAGGATACAGGCCAGGAAGGTAGAAGGGATGCAGATGGCCAGCAGGGTCAGGTAGTCAACACCAAACGGCTCCAGCATGCCGGAGAAGGCAACCACAGCGGCAGAGATCGGGGAGGCTGTGATGGCGATCTGGGAGGAGACCACCGCGATGGAGAGCGGACGGGATGGGCGGATCCCTTGCTCTTTGGCCACTTCAGCGATAACCGGCAGGGTGGAGAAGGCGGTATGACCGGTACCGGCCAGCATGGTCATCAGATAGGTGACGACCGGGGCGGCGAAGGTGATGTATTTGGGGTTCTTGCGCAGCGCTTTCTCTGCCAGGGAAACCAGATAGTCCATCCCGCCAGCCAGTTGCATACAGGCGATGGCGCAGATGACGGACGCGATGATCATGATCACATCCCAAGGGATGTAGCTGACCAGTTGATCGCTCGGGATGGGCATGCCCAGACCCCACGTCAATACCAGTACCCCCAGACCACCGGCAAAGCCGATGCCGATGCTGCCTATCCGGGCCCCCAGATAGATAGCGGCGAGCACGACAAGTAACTCGATTCCAATCATAGCGATAACTCCATTTTTTAGTTTTTTGGTTTTTATTTGGCAAAAAGCCAATTCCCGATCGGGCTGGGGATAAAGACCAATCGGGAACTGACTTTATGGGCCGGGAAGATCCCGGCCCATACTCGCTTATACGGTGGCTTCGCGGGTGAAACGCTTGGCTTTGTATTGCGGGTTCATCAGGTTCTCGATGGAGAGGATTTCGTCCAGCTGCTCGGCGCTCAGCAGGCCGCGCTCCAGTACGACTTCGCGTACGTTCTTGCCGGTCTGGGCGCAGATCTTGCCAACGATGTCCCCTTCGTGGTGACCGATGAAGGGGTTCAGGTAGGTCACGATACCGATGGAGTTCAGCACGTGGTTCATGCAGATTTCCGGGTTGGCGGTGATACCTTCCACGCACTTCTCGCGCAGGGAGATACAGGCTTTTTCCATCAGGCTCAGGGATTCGAACATTGCCTGACCAATCACCGGCTCCATGACGTTCAGCTGCAGCTGACCGGCTTCGGCGGCGAAGGTGATGGTGATGTCGTTACCGAATACCTTGAAGCAGGACTGGTTGACCACTTCCGGGATAACCGGGTTGACCTTGGCCGGCATGATGGAGGAACCAGCCTGCATTTCCGGCAGGTTGATCTCTTTCAGGGCAGTGCGCGGGCCGGAGGAGAGCAGACGCAGGTCATTACAGATCTTGGACAGCTTCATGGCCAGACGCTTGATGGCGCCGTGCAGCATGACGTAGGCGCCGCAGTCGGAGGTCGCTTCGATCAGGTCTTCAGCCGGTACATAGGCACGGCCGGTGATCTCTGCCAGACGCTTGATGGCCAGCGCAGAGTACTCGGGCGGAGTGTTCAGACCGGTACCGATGGCGGTAGCGCCCAGGTTCACTTCCAGCAGCAGCTCCTGGCAACGCTTGATGGATTTGATCTCTTCGCGCAGGGTGACGGCGAACGCGTGGAACTCCTGACCCAGGGTCATCGGCACGGCGTCCTGCAGCTGGGTACGGCCCATCTTCAGGATCTTCTTGAACTCGTTAGCCTTGACGTCGAAAGCGGCGATCAGGTGCTCCAGTGCGTGCAGGGTCACATCGGTGCTGTTGACTACCGCTACGCGGAAACCGGTCGGGTAGGCATCGTTGGTGGACTGGCACTTGTTGACGTGGTCGTTAGGGTTGATGACGTCGTAACGGCCTTTCTCCAGACCCATGATTTCCAGGGCGATGTTGGCCAGTACTTCGTTGGTGTTCATGTTGACAGAGGTGCCGGCACCACCCTGGTAAACGTCGACCGGGAACTGGTCGAAGCATTTGCCGGTGTTCAGCATCAGGTCGCAGGCTTCTACGATCTTGTCAGCAATTTCAGGACGGATGGTACCCAGTTCGCCGTTTGCCAGCGCAGCGGCCTTCTTGGTCAGAACCATACCGCGGACGAATTCCGGAACGTCAGAAATCTTCTGAGAGCTGATCTTGAAGTTCTCGACAGCGCGCAGGGTGTGCACACCGTAGTAGAGATCATTGGAAACTTCTTTAGTGCCCAGCAGGTCTTCTTCAATGCGGACGTTCTTGATGTCGCTCATTGTAATGCCTCAGAAATCAGATAAATGGAAAAATCCTCACCGAGTGGTCGCGAGTTCCTTGCGCACAGCTCATCCTGAAGCACCACACATCGAGTGGGGCGGTAGGGAGGATGACCTCCCGAAAAACTAGGTAATATGCTACTCCAATTGAGGTATCGGTTATTAGAGGTGGATCACTAAATTTGAGACATTTTCAAATTACTTTGAAGAAAGTACACATATGTTATGAAGTTTTTATCATGATGATTTTTATAAATTTTTGTGATTTTTTGCTGGTTTTTTAGATTGCTGATGGCGTAGGAGTCAGTTGAATAACTTGAAAAGAGGGGGGCTGCCCCCATTTATTCAGGGCAGAAAGTGGTGATGACGGGGCGGCAAAATCGCCTCTGACCATCGTTGGATTGGCGCCACTTTTTCTTAATTTACCGGTGTTGGAGTGGATATGGGCAAGTTGTTTTTGTTGTTGGTGGGTCTGGTTGTACTGGAACTCACCGTGATGATCGAGGTCGGCTCGGTAATCGGGGCGCTGCCGACTGTCGGCTTGCTCATACTGACCGCGGTATTGGGCTCCTCGCTGGTGCGCAGTGAAGGGATCAAGACCCTGTTCAGCGCCCAGCAAAAGATGCAGATGGGCGAGATGCCGGGCCGCGAGGTAATGGGGGGCATGATGCTGGCGCTGGCCGGTTTGCTGCTGATTATCCCGGGTTTTGTGACCGACATTTTCGGTGTGCTGTTGCTGCAACCTTGGCTGCGCAACAAACTGGCTGACAAGCTGATCGGCAGCAGCCAGTTTCGGATGCAGATGGGGGGGGGCCAGCGTACTCAATCGCCGTTTGGCAGCGCACCATCCGATGATCATCTGGGGAACGCCAAGCAGGGCGGCACCACCATCGAAGGCGAATTTGAGCGTAAAGAGTAATCGACGAGACGAAAACCCGAGGCGAGTGACGGAATCAGGGTTTGCCCTGATGGCACAAGGCCTCGAAGCGGTGTCGGGCATACCACCATGCGAGGGTGCCCGCCGCCAGATTGGCCAGCAGTATCCCCAGATATATCCCCTGTTCTCCTCCCAGCTTTGCCCCCAGCCAGGCTCCTGGCAACAGAAAACCAAACAGCCGCAATCCGTTGAACAAAAACGAGATACTGGATGCTCGCACGCCATTGAGTGCCGAGGCCAACAGCATCACCATGCCCTGAAAGCCGTAACCGATCGGCACCAGATGCAGATAGAGAATGATGAGGCGAATGACCTGCGGATGATCGCTGAACAGGTTGGCGATGAGTGGCGCCAGTAGCCAGGTCAGGCCATAGATGGCGAGCTGGAACAGCAACGCAAACCCCATGCAGCTTTGTAGTGCAGCCTTGGCGCGGGCAGGATTGCCAGCGCCGCAGTTTTGCGAGATGAAAGGAGCCAGTACGGAGGCGAGGGCCATCATCACAATCAGCAGCAGTGCCTCGACCCGCGACGCGGCGCCGTAAGCCGCCACCACTTCTGTACCCAGACCGGCGAAAATCGTCATCAGTACTGCGTTGGCCAGCGGGTTGAGCATATTGGTAAAAGAGGCGGGGACGGCGACATGGAGCAGCGCCCGCCAGTGGGTCAGCAACCGAGCCCGCGGCGAGAGGCGCCACAGCAGCAAACCCTCCCGATGACGCAGGATATAGAGGCTGACAAGCATCGCCATCAACCAGGAGATAGAGGTGGCGATGGCGGCCCCGCGGATCCCCCATTCGGGAAAGGGGCCGATACCGAAGATCAACAGAGGATCCAGTACCCCGTTGACCAGCCCGGCTACTGCCATCACCAGACTGGGGGTTTTGGTATCGCCGGTCGCCCGGATGGCGGCATTGCCCACCATGGGCAGCACCAGCATGGGGACGGTGAGATACCAGATCAGCATGTAGTCATGGATGAGGGAGATAAGCTCGGCACTGGCGCCCAACAGGGTAAACAGAGGCTTGATGGTGAGAGCTCCCCCCGCGGAGAGCAGGGCCACCATGATCACCGCCAGAAACAGGCTGTCGGTGGCGAGATGGGCGGCCTCATCGTGTTTGCCCTGCCCCAGGGTATGACCGATCACCGCTGACAATCCGGCGCCCAATCCCATCGCCAGCGAGGTAACCACAAAAGTGACGGGAAAGGTAAAACTGATGGCGGCCAGAGCTTCGGTTCCCAGCATACCGATAAAAAAGGTATCGACCAGATTGAAGGCCAGAATGGCGATGATGCCGAAGATCATGGGGCCCGTCATCTGGCGCAGTACGACCGGAATAGGGGCTGTCAGCATGGGGTTGGTGCGGGTCAAGGGCTCGTCTCTACAGCTGGCTTTGAAGGTTCTGGCATGGAAACCGGGCGGCTTGAACCGACCTTGCTCCAGAGTGCGGACATGGCTGAACCATCGAAGATGTTTATAGTACGTGAAAAAATTTTTTTTGTATTTGCCCTTGAAGGGTTAGCAACTCTGCCCCACATCAGGGACATATCTAATTTGGCCTGGAACGGCCATTCCTCAAAGCAACAATGAGACTCATTTTGGGAGAGTTATCGATGAAAATTCGTCCACTGCACGACCGCGTCATCATCAAGCGCATCGAAGCTGAAGCCAAATCTGCCGGCGGTATCGTCTTGACTGGTACTGCGGCCCAGAAGTCCACCCGTGGTGAAGTGCTTGCCGTGGGGACTGGTCGCATCCTGGATAATGGCGAAGTCAAAGCGCTGGCCGTGAAGGTTGGTGACAAGGTTATCTTCAACGAAGGCTACGGTGTGAAGACCGAGAAGCTGGATGGTCAGGACGTCCTGATCCTCTCCGAAACCGACATCCTGGCGATTGTCGAAGAGTAATCCATCCTCCTTTTCCCCGAATTGATTTAAGGATTGAAGAAAAATGGCAGCTAAAGACGTTAAGTTTGGTAACGAAGCCCGCATCAAGATGCTGGAAGGCGTAAACATCCTGGCTGATGCCGTCAAGGTGACTCTGGGCCCGAAAGGCCGCAACGTGGTGCTGGACAAGTCCTTCGGCGCCCCGACCATCACCAAAGATGGTGTGTCCGTTGCGCGCGAGATCGAGCTGGAAGACAAGTTCCAGAACATGGGCGCCCAGATGGTCAAGGAAGTGGCTTCCAAGGCGAACGATGCCGCCGGTGACGGTACCACTACTGCAACCGTTCTGGCTCAGGCTATCGTCAACGAAGGTCTGAAAGCCGTTGCCGCCGGTATGAACCCGATGGATCTGAAGCGCGGTATCGACAAGGCCGTTGTGGCTGCTGTTGCTGAACTGCAAGCACTGTCCCAGCCGTGCGCTGACAGCAATGCCATTGCTCAGGTGGGCACCATCTCCGCTAACTCCGACGAGAAAGTGGGCAAGCTGATTGCTGAAGCCATGGACAAAGTGGGTCGCGATGGCGTCATCACTGTTGAAGATGGTCAGGGTCTGGAAGATGAGCTGGCAGTTGTTGAAGGTATGCAGTTCGACCGTGGCTACCTGTCCCCCTACTTCATCAACAAGCAAGAGACCGGTTCTGTCGAGCTGGACGACCCGTTCATCCTGCTGGTTGACAAGAAAGTCTCCAACATCCGCGAAATGCTGCCGGTGCTGGAAGGTGTTGCCAAAGCGGGCAAACCGCTGCTGATCGTTGCCGAAGACGTAGAGGGCGAAGCCCTGGCTACTCTGGTGGTCAACACCATGCGCGGTATCGTGAAAGTGGCTGCCGTCAAGGCGCCGGGCTTCGGTGACCGTCGCAAAGCCATGCTGCAGGATATCGCCGTACTGACTGGTGGTACCGTTATCTCCGAAGAAGTTGGCATGGAACTGGAAAAAGCGACTCTGGAAGATCTGGGTCGTGCCAAGCGCATCGTCATCACCAAAGAGAACACCACCATCATCGATGGCGTGGGCGATGCCGGTGTGATCGAAGGCCGTGTTGCCCAGATCCGTCAGCAGATCGAAGAGACCTCTTCCGATTACGACCGTGAGAAGCTGCAAGAGCGCGTAGCCAAGCTGGCTGGCGGTGTTGCCGTGATCAAGGTTGGTGCTGCCACCGAAGTCGAGATGAAAGAGAAGAAAGCCCGCGTGGAAGATGCCCTGCACGCTACCCGCGCCGCTGTTGAAGAAGGTGTGGTTGCCGGTGGTGGTGTAGCGCTGGTGCGCGTAGCTGCCAAGCTGACTGGCCTGCGTGGTGATAACGAAGACCAGAACGTGGGTATCAAGGTTGCACTGCGCGCCATGGAAGCCCCGCTGCGCCAGATCGTGATCAACGCTGGTGAAGAAGCCTCTGTCATTGCCAACGCGGTGAAGAACGGTGAAGGTAACTTCGGTTACAACGCTTACACCGAGCAGTATGGCGACATGCTGGTCATGGGTATCCTGGATCCGACCAAGGTGACCCGTTCTGCCCTGCAGTTTGCCTCTTCCATCGCCGGTCTGATGATCACCACCGAGTGCATGGTCACCGAACTGCCGAAGAAAGATACCCCTGCCATGCCTGACATGGGCGGCATGGGTGGCATGGGCATGATGTAATCATCCTCCTTGCTCTGTTTGACAAACGGCTCGCTCAAGGCGAGCCGTTTTTTTATATCTGGCTAAACTGAGTCTGTTGAGACAGCAAATATGGGGGCGATATGAAAATGTTTGGTTGGCTGACACTACTGTGTTCATTGGCCATCATGCCGGTGATGGCTGCTGAGGCGCTGACTGGGCCGGTGATCCTGAAAGTGGGTGGCAACATCAGGTCGGCAGACGAAGTTGATGGCAAGGTGTTGTTTGATCTGGCCAAACTGCAGGCGCTGCCGCAACATGAGATAGTGACCGGCAACCCGTGGGTGGATAAGCCGCATGCCTACAGAGGCCCAAAACTGGCCGATGTATTGGCTGCCGTCGGCGCGGATGGCAAGACCATTACGTTGACGGCGCTGAACAGTTTCCAGATCCACATTGAATGGGACAAGGTTGCCAAATACGACCCTATACTTGCGTGGGAAGACAATGGCGTCGTCATGAGGGTGCGCGACAAGGGACCAATCTGGTTTATGCTGCCTCTAGATCAATATCCGGAATTGAAGCGCTCTGAATATACCGACATGATGATCTGGCAGCTGGATTTGATAGACATTCAACACTGATAAAAATGTCACGGGAGCATGGGGTGAAAGGAAAGACCAGGGCGTGGCCACTGCTCGTCATTCTGTATGTATCCATCCTGTCGTTTACCGGGAGCACCCTCTATTGCCTGATGCAGATCCAGAATGCGACCAGGGCTATGGAAAAATACACCTACGATGTCTCTTGGGCGCTGATGCAATTGCAGCTGGAGCTCGGACGTTTTCTCAATGCGGTAGAGGTCTATCACTATGGCGGGATTGATCATGACACCTTGATGCTGCGTTATGACATTCTCTGGAGCAGAACGCCCATCCTGTTGAGCGGCCAGCTGCGCAAGAGCATGCAGGACAAGCAGAAAACCTTGCGTCTGGTGCAGCTGATTGAAACCAATATTCGCCAAATAGAGCCCGAGATCACCCAGTTGCAAAGCGGGGCATCTGACTATCAGCAGATAATGATGCGCCTTGCCCCGCTGCAAGAGCCGCTTTCCTACTCCCTTGCCTCCGTTATGCAGAAGAACATCAACATTTATTCCGAGAACGACCGCTATTTTGGTCAGCTGCGTAATGCCCTGCTGTTGATGGTCTCCGGTCTGGTTGTCTCGGTGCTGCTGCTCAGCATGCTGCTTATATATGAAGGGCGCCGTCATTTCAGAGTGGCCAGACGGGATCCGCTGACCGGGTTGTCCAATCGGGTTGCCTTGCTGGAGCGGATGGAGTTATACGCCACTCAAGAAGTACCGTTCGGACTGGTGCTGGTCGATATCAACGACTTCAGGGATATCAACAGCAAGTTTGGCTATGACACCGGTGATTATCTGCTCAGTGAGTTTGCCACCCGGATCCGGGTGCTCTGTGAAGAGAACGAGTGGAGCGGACGTCTGGGGGGGGATCAATTTGCCATTATTCAGCGTGGCAGCAGTGATTTGCGTCAGGTCAGGGAGTTGATAGCACGGCTGCTGCATGCGCTGAAGCAAGATATCGTCTATGACAACTATCCCTTCCGGCTCGAAGTCGGGATCGGGATTGCCTTCTATCCGATGGACAGTGACAAGACTCAGGAGCTGTTGAGTCGTGCGGAACAGGCGCTATTTCATAGTCGCAAGACCCATGTCCCCTATGTGATTTACGATAATTCCCTATTAAATGAAACTGCGCGCCGCAAACATCTGGCCTCGGACATGATCATGGCGCTGGAACACAATGCGCTGGAGCTCTATTACCAACCCATCGTCAATCTCGAGAGTGGCCGCTGCGAAGCTGTCGAGGCTCTGCTGCGCTGGCGGCATCCGGAGCTCGGCTTCATTCCGCCAAACGAAGTGATCATGGTGGCAGAAGAGTTCCAGCTTGCCGAACGGGTGGGCAGCTGGGTGCTGAACACCGCTTGCGAGCAGCTCTATCAGTGGCACCAGCTTGGTATGGTTGATCTACAGATGTGCGTGAATATCTCGCCTGGCATGTATCAGCGCAATTTGCTCAAACTGGTGGCCAAGGCATTGATGGAGCACCACCTGCCTGCCCGTAGCCTGGTCCTGGAGGTCACGGAAGATACCACCATGCGTGAAGTGAAGAACTCGCTGCAACTGATGCAGGATCTCAATCAGCAGGGTGTTCTGTTGGCTCTGGACGATTTTGGTACCGGTTATTCATCTTTGAGTTATCTGCAAAAGTTACCGGTCAGCAAAGTGAAGATCGACCGCTCCTTTATACAGGGCATTGACACTTCAATGGAGGCATCCGAACTGGTCGCCAATATTTGCCGGATGGGGTCGATGCTGGGCAAGAGTCTGGTGTGTGAAGGAATTGAGACACAGGCCCAACTGGATGTGCTGCGATCCCTGACCGATATCCACTTGTATGGACAGGGCTATCTGTTCAGCCGACCGGAACAGGCGGAGAAAATCTATCAGACCTTGTTGGAGATGGAGGAGCTTTGGCTGGCGCGTCAACAATCCGAAATGGCTTATATGAGTTGAGAGGGAGCTTGCCTGTCATCTGCCTCCAGAATGTGTGATTTAGCTCGAACTTTCTTCATTTTGTTTGTTGTTTGAACGGTTGTGCGGTTTTATCAAAAAAACATGCAATTTAGTCTTGCCAGAAAGAATCTGTTCCCTATAATGCGCCTCCATCGACAGGGCAAGCGGCAACGCAAACAACCTCGTCGATAACCTCGAAAAGCCTTTGCAAATAAGGCTTGACTCGAGAAGGCGGTTGAGTAGAATGCCACTCCCGCAGCAACGAACTGTTGCGTCGCTCTTTAACAATTTGAATCAAGCAATCTGTGTGGGCACTCACAGCATCGAACATCAAAAAC
>NZ_JBSTYP010000077.1:0-17929 GCF_054052405.1 Aeromonas aquatilis
TTGAAAGGCTGGGGTATCCATGATGGTAGACCTCAAGGTGATGGCCTACTTCAAGCTTAGCCTTTCAACACGTAATTGGGACATAGCCTAATTAAAGGCTTATGGGCGCGTTTATAAAATCGAGTCTGCTATTACCCATCCATTACAAACGGTCTGAATGTCCACGATATGATTTGGCGTGAAAGTGCGGATCAAAAACTCATTGCCAACCCGATGGAGTAACCGTTGGTGTTGTGGCTGAACATATAGCGGGCGACCAGACGGGTGCGGCTGACGATGATGTCGTATTTGCTGCTGTCGATCTCCAGCCCCAGTCCGAGGGAGTTGAGAGAGTTGAAACCGAGCAGACCGCGCTGCTCACCGAGGTATTCGGTGCGCGCTCCCTCCATTACATAGCGCAGCGGACGATCGAGCAGGGTCCAGTCAAACACAGGGGCCCGGCGGCGTAGATAGAGACCGAGGTTCTCCGCCTCGGCACTGCCGCGCACACTTTCCGAGGTGTTGCCAAAGCTTTGCAGGTGCTGGTAGGAGTAGCGCACCTCGGCATCGATATCCTGCGTTTTGGAAAAAAGCTCGTAATCGAGCATCAGTGCGCCCCCCAGCCCGTACATGTTGAGCTGGCCGTTATCGAGAAAATCCAGCGAGTAGCCCTTGGTGCGATCCAGCAGCCAGTTGCCGACCCGCAGATCGCTGGCCATGGTGCCCAGCGAGACGTTGGCGATGGGGCGCAGCACCCAGTGGCCGCCTCGCTGGTCTTTATGGAGGGAGATATCCCAACCTACTCCGCCCGAAGCGGTCAGGCTGTTCCATTTGGTCGGGAGGGTGCGGCTCTCGGTGCCGTTGCTCACCACAAACTGGGGATCGTAACGGCTAAAGCCGATCGCCCCTTCCAGATAGATGGGCATGGCCTCGCTCATGGTGGCCCCCCCGCCAATCTGGGTGATATTGAGTGCAGCCGCTTGATCGGTCCCGCTGCCGATATTGAGGTTGCTGGCGGTAATGTCGGGCACCACGCTGAAGGTCATCAGCGAGAGTACCGCATTTGCACGATCCTGTGCCCAATCCTGCTGCTGAGCCGCAGCCAGGGCAGTACCGCCATGTATCGATAGCAGCATCGGCAGTAACAAGGAGGAAAAAGATCTGAGCATGAGAGAGGTTCCCGATCAGCGGCGTCTGGTGGCCTTGCCCTTACTGTAGCGAGTTTCCTTAGGGCTGTTTTGACGCAGGTGAACAGTAGTGTAACCAGTGGGGCTATGTGCTGACTCTGTCCTGAGATGAAAAACATTTGTTGCATTGTTGCTCTAATGAGAAATGCTTGATGTGGCTCATAGTTCTTGCGAATGAGCGGCACAACCGGCTGTATCAGCGAGATGGTCAAATATAATCAATTAGTTGGCAAAAATAACAGGAGCCAGGGATGAACAGACTCGGATTGGCTAGCAAGATGTTGCTGGCAATTTGCCTGCCGTTATTAGCGTTGCTATTTTTCGCCAGCCACTATGCATACGACAGGTATCAGGCCGCCCATGAGATGGAGCAAGCCTTGCAGCAGCTCACCGTGGTGAAAAGCAGTGCCCTGCTGGTGCATGAACTGCAAAAGGAGCGGGGCATGTCGGCGGGGTTTATCGGCTCGCAGGGGCGTAAATTCGCCGATGTTCTACCGCGTCAAAAGCTGTTGGTTGACGAGGCGATCCGCCATTTTCAGGCACAAGAGCAGAGGATGGCTCATGAGGCGGTGGCTCAGGGATTGAGCGAGTTGGCCGGGATCCGCGAGCAGGTAAGCAAGCTGGCCATCGAAGCGCCCCGTCAGGTCGCCTTCTATAGCCAGTTAATTGCCTCTTTGCTCAAGGTCGTGGATGAGATTAGCTTGCGCAGCCAAGATGCCGGGATCGCACTGCAGACCAATGCTTATGCCGCTTTCTTGCAAAACAAGGAGCGCATGGGGATGGAGCGGGCCACCCTCAGCAATGTGTTTGCCAAAGGGAGCTTCACCCCGGCAACCCTGCAGCAGTTTATGTCCCTGCTGGCTGCCCAGCAGAGTTACCTTGAGCGTTTTCGCGCCGTGGCAAGCGAGCCGCAGCGGGAACTACTTGCGCAGATAGAGCAAAATCCGGTCATGGAAGAGGTGGTGAAATTCGAGCAGCTGGCGCTTGGCAAGATGGCTGATGGGGGCTTCGGCGTTGATCCGGAGCGCTGGTTTGCCCTGAGTACCGAGAAGATCGAGCTGCTCAAGCAGGGGGAAGAACGGCTCTATCAGCAACTGTTCGAACGGGTTGAACAGATGCAGACCGAGAGTCAGCGCAATTTCTGGTGGGGGTCTCTGGCGGTGCTCTTTTGCTTACTGTTGACCACCCTTATCAGTTGGAAGGTGTTGCGGGATGTGCATCTGGGTTTCATGGCACTGCATCGCACCTTCTCTCAACTCGTCAATAACAACGATCTGACGGTCAGGGTGCAATGGCAATCCGGCGACGAGCTGGGGGCACTGTCGCGGGATCTCAACCGCTTCCTGCAACACCTCGAAGGGCTGCTGCTGGAGGTGCGCCGATCCTGTGAGGTGCTGACCCGCAGTGCCAGCAACTCAAATGAGGTGATTGCCGAAGTGAATGAGGGGGTGGTACGTGGTGTCGGTCAGGTGGAGCTGGTAGCAACAGCAGCGACTGAAATGGCTTCAACGGTGGCTGAAATCGCCCGCAATGCTACTCAGACCTCGTTGGCAACCCAGCAGGCCATCGGTCGTGCCCGGCAGGGTGACAAAGATGTGGATCAGACCATTACCGCCATCGAACGGGTGGCCGTCACCCTCGACGAGACCCAGGTGTTGGTCAACAACCTGCATCAGGACACCGAATCTGCCGTCGAGGCGCTCAACCTCATCAAGCAGATCTCCGATCGCACCAATCTGCTGGCCCTCAATGCCGCCATTGAAGCCGCCCGGGCTGGCGAGTCGGGGCGCGGTTTTGCCGTGGTCGCTGACGAGGTGCGCTCGCTGGCGTCCCGAACCCAGCAGGCGGCCGATGATATCGAGCAGATGTTATCCCGCCTGCGTGTTGGGGCCCGTCAGGCGGTGGTGGCCATGCAGTCGGGCAGCGAACAGGCGGGTCTCAGTGTCAGTGAAGCGCAGCGGGCGGGTCACGAGCTGACCGACATCGTCAACGAGGTGCGCAAGGTTAGCGACATGACGGCGCAGGTGGCTACCGCAACCGAGCAGCAGCGCTACGTGACCGACGATATCCAGCACAATGTGATGACCATCCGCGAAGTGTACGAGGCGCACCGTCAGCACTCGGTCACCTTACAGCAAAGCAGTGTCGAGCTGGATCAGTTGGCACGGGAGTTAGCCGGACGTATTGCCAGCTTCAAGTTGCTGGAGAGAGCATCCCCCCACTGATCCATTTGCGCTAAAGCTTGACCCTCCCTGGCCGATATCTCTTGTGAGATCGTGTGGAGGACAAGCAATTGAACGCTTGGGTGTTGGGGTTGGTCAGCATATCGGTGAGTATGCAGGTACAGGCTGGGGTGACCGAATTCGGTGCCGGTCTGGATCAATCCGTCTGGCGTTTGACCTCCGATACCCAGATTGAGTGTCGCCTCGAGCACCCGATCCCGAACTGGGGAACAGGGGCCTTTGTCAGCCGCGCCGGGCGCAAGATCAATCTCGATTTCGAGCTCAAGGGCAAACGGCCACAGGCCAGAACCGAGACTGTGAGCCTTGGCATCATGCCGCCGGTCTGGCGCCCCGGCATCGCGGGGCGGGAAGTTAGCCAGCTCCACTTCTATCAGCAGTTTGATGGGCTGGTGGAGGGACAGACCGCCTGGACCATGCTCGACGAGCTGGAGGGGGGGCGGATGCCCACTTTCCAGTATCGGGACTGGTATCGCCAGAACCGGCCGGTGCGAGTGTCGCTCTCGTCGGTCAACTTCCGGGTCAAATATCAGGCCTTTATCGACTGTCTGAGCGGGCTCTTGCCCTACAGCTTCAATGACATCGCCTTTAGCGTGCTCACCTACGACAAGAACAGCGATCAGCTATCCATCTCATCGAAACGACGGCTGGCGATGATCGGCGAATATATCAAGGCGGACAAGAGCATCGATGTAGTGGTGATCGACGCCTACAGCGACAGCTACGGTGGGCGCTGGACCAACCAGAAACTCTCGGAAAAGCGGGCCGATGCCATCAAGAAGGTATTTGTCGATCTGGGGCTCGATCCCGGCAAGGTCTCGGTGGAGGGGCATGGCGAGAAGCAGCACGTTGCCTCCAACGAAACCGAGCAGGGACGGGCCAAGAACCGGCGGGTGGTCATCAGTATGGGGCGTAACGGCGAGATCTAGCCCGGCAGCCCAATCAGACAAGCATAAAAAAGAGCGCCAGCGCGCTCTTTTTTGATCCTGCCATCGGGCATTTTTACCCGGGCAGCTTAGAAGCTGTCGCCAAGGCCGGTGCCGGCATCTTTCTTGGCAATCAGCTCAATCTTGTAACCGTCCGGATCTTCGACGAAGGCGATGACGGTGGTGCCGCCTTTAACCGGGCCCGGCTCGCGGGTGATCTTGGCACCGGCGGCGCGCAGTGCTTCACAGGTGGCGTAGATATCGTCCGCTTCCAGCGCGATGTGGCCGTAGGCGGAGCCCAGTTCGTACTCGCTCACCCCCCAGTTGTAGGTCAGCTCGATCACCGCTTCATCCTTCTCGTCACCGTAGCCGACGAAGGCCAGGGTGTACTTGTACTCGCTGTTTTCGCTCTTGCGCAGCAGCTTCATGCCAAGGACGCGGGTGTAGAAGTCGATGGAGCGTTGCAGATCGCCGACACGCAGCATGGTATGCAGAATTCTCATTGCTCAGTTCTCCGGGTTGGTGATGTGTACTGCTTTCAATCTCGGTTGTGAGGCTGTCAGCTCTCGGGATAGACCTTCTCTTTGTACTCGCACAAGTCCTCGATGATACAGGAACCACAGCGGGGCTTGCGAGCCAGACAGGTGTAACGCCCGTGCAGGATGAGCCAGTGGTGGACATCCAGCTTGAACTCGGCGGGCACCACTTTAAGCAGCTTCTCCTCCACCTGATCCACATTCTTGCCTACCGCAAAGCCGGTGCGGTTCGATACCCGGAAGATATGGGTATCGACGGCGATGGTGGGCCAGCCAAAGGCGGTATTGAGCACCACGTTGGCGGTCTTGCGGCCGACACCGGGCAGGGCTTCCAGCGCTTCGCGATTCTCCGGCACCTCGCCGCCATGGCGCTCCAGCAGGATGGCGCAGGTCTTGATGACGTTCTCGGCCTTGGTGTTAAAGAGGCCAATGGTCTTGATGTAGCTCTTGAGCCCCTCGACCCCGAGATCCAGCATCGCCTGCGGGGTGTTGGCCACCGGATAGAGCTTGTCGGTCGCCTTGTTGACGCTGACATCGGTTGCCTGCGCCGAGAGCAGCACGGCGATCAAGAGCTCGAACGGCGAGTTGAAGTTGAGCTCGGTGGTGGGGTGGGGATTGTGCTCCCGCAGTCGCTCCAGTATCTCTCTGCGTTTCTGGTTGTTCATGCAGCCTCGCGTGTCATAGCTGGGTCGCCCGGGCACGGACGGGGGGCACATTGCAGTGAGCCACTGTGGTCGCCTGCTTGCGGTCACGCCACTCGTTGATGGCGTTCTTGGCGGCGATCAGCAGCCCCAGCCCGATAAAGCCGCCCGGCGGCAGAATGGCCAGCAGCAGGCTGGCATCAGCGTGGAACAGCTCGATGCGCAGGGATTTTGCCCACTCGCCCAGCAGCAGATCTGCACCATCAAACAGGGTGCCCATGCCGATGATTTCGCGCATGGTACCAAGTACCAGCAGTACCAGAGTAAAGCCCAGCCCCATCATCAGGCCGTCGAGGGCCGCCAGCAGCGGCGGGTTCTTGGAGGCATAGGCCTCGGCGCGGCCGATGATGATGCAGTTGGTGACGATGAGGGCGATAAAGATGCCGAGCGCCTGATAGAGGCCATAGGTGTAGGCGTTCATCAGCAGCTGCACGCTGGTCACCAGCGAGGCGATGATCATCACGTAGACCGGGATGCGGATATCCTTCGGCACCCAGTTGCGCACCAGCGAGATGGCGAGGTTGGAGCAAACCAGCACCGCCATGGTGGCAAGGCCGAGCCCCAGCGCATTGGTAAAGGTGGAGGAGACGGCGAGGGTAGGGCACAGACCCAGCACCTGTACCAGCGAGGGGTTGTTCTTCCACAGCCCCTGTACCATCAGCTCCTTGAGCTCGCCCTTGCGGCTTTCCAGCTCGGCGATCGGGGCGCTGCCCGTTTCAATCTGTTCCATTTGTGTCATGACGGGGTCGACTCCGGTTTATTGTGCGGCCGGACAAGCCGGGGCGTTGCTGAGCAGTTCCGGGTGCTCGTGCTGCAGTTTCAGCAGGTTTTTCACCGCCTTGACCACGGCACGGGGGGTGATGGTGGCACCGGTAAAGGCATCGAACTCGCCGCCATCCTTCTTCACTGCCCACTCAGATTCATTGTCGGCGGTCAGGGATTTTCCGGTAAAGCTGTTGATCCAGTTGGATTTTTTCAGCTCGATCTTGTCACCAAGGCCGGGGGTCTCGTTGTGAGCGAGCACTCGCACCGCGCTGACGGTGCCCTTGGCATCAAAGCCCGCCACGATGCGGATGGCACCGCTGTAGCCATCCGGCGCGATCGCCTCCAGCGCATAACCGGTCACCACGCCATTCTTGCTGGCGGTATAGAGGGCTTGTGGCTGATCGCTGCCCAGATACTTCCTGCTGGTCACCAGCTTGCAGCTGGTCACCAGATCGTTGTCATAGCTGCCGGCAGGCAGCAGCGCCTCCAGCGTCTGCAACTTCTCCAGCTGCTGCTGGTGGGCGATCTTGTCCTTGGTCAACTCGTTGGTCAGCACCACCAGTGCGGTGCAGCCCAGCGCGAACATGGCCAGGATCAGGCCGTTCTTGCGCATGCTCTTTAACATGTCCGGGCTCCGTCAGCTGTGATGGGGAAAGAGGGCAGAAACATCATTGGCGACGGGCTCCATACACTTTCGGACGAGTCAGGCTGTCGATAAAGGGCACGCAAAGGTTGGCCAGCAGCACGGCGAAGGCGAAGGCATCCGGGTAGCCGCCAAAGCGGCGAATGATGTAGACCAGTACCCCGATCAGCACGCCATAGACCAGTCGGCCGCGTGGGGTGGTGCAGGCGCTGACCGGATCGGTGGCGATAAAGAAGGCCCCCAGCATGGTGGCGCCGCTAAAGAGATGGAACATCGGCGTAGCGGTCGCATCCGGGCTCATCAGGTAGCCGAGGGTCGCCGCCGCCAGCAGGGAGCCCAGAATGGCGGTCGGAATGCGCCAGTTGATCACCTTCTGTTGCAGCAGGAAGAGGCCGCCCAGCAGATAGCCGAGGTTGACCCAGCTCCAGCCGATGCCGCCCCAACCCTCGAACAGCGGGCCGCTCAGGATCTCGCCGGTGGTGAGCCCTTGGGTCAGGCCGGTTTTCAGGGTATCGAGCGGGGTCGCCATGGTCAGTCCATCCACCCCCTGCTTGAGCTGGGCCATGCTATAGCCGTCGAGGCTAAAGCCGGTGAAGATGACTGACGCGGCATCGCCAAAGCCGAGGCTGTAGGCGCGCACGCTCTCCGGCGGCAGCCAGCTGGTCATCTGCACCGGGAAGGAGACCAGCAGCAGCACGTAGGCCACCATGGCCGGGTTGAACAGATTCTGACCCAGCCCGCCGTAGAGCTGCTTGGCGATGATGATGGCGAAGGCAGTGCCCACTACCATCATCCACCACGGCAGCAGCGGCGGCAGGGAGAGGCCGATCAGCACGGCGGTGAGGGCGGCGCTACCATCCATCAGGGCCGGTTTGACGGGGCGGCCCCGCAGCTTGAGCACCAGCGCCTCACTCACCAGCGCGGTTACCAGCGCAATCAGGATCTGGATAAAGGAGCCCCAGCCGAAGAACCAGGTCTGGGCCAGCAAGCCCGGCACACAGGCCAGGATCACCAGCAGCATCAGGGTTCGGGTCTGTTTGCGGTTATGGGCAAACGGCGCAGTCGCGATATTGAACATGGATTAGTGCATTACCTCGTTGTTTAACGATGGGCCAGCGAGCATCAGCGCGGCTCGGCGTCGGATGATGATCCCTCATCCGGGGTGGCCCCACTGGCCCTGGCCGCTTCAGCAGCCAGTTTTTTCGCCTTGGCGCGGGCAACGGCAGCGGCGATGGCTGCCTTCTTCGGGTCAACGCTTGCCTCGGCAAGGGCCGGTTCGGCCACGGCCTCGCTCACCGGCTCGGCGAGTGCTTGCTCACCGCGAGTCCCTTCTGCTGCCTGCATTGGCTCACCCTGTTCAGCAGCCTGCTGGGCCGCCTTTTTGGCCTTGGCGCGGGCAATGGCCGCGGCGATAGCGGCTTTCTTGGGATCGACCGCTTCGCTGGCCGCAGATGGCGCATCGCTTTGGGTTGCAGCTGTTTCGCTGGTGCCTGCTGTTGCAGTCAGAGAGCCCTCAGCGCTGTCGCCCTGCTGGGCGGCTTTCTTGGCCTTGGCCCGGGCGATGGCTGCAGCGATGGCCGCTTTCTTAGGATCAACCGCTTCACTTGCAGCCGTATCGCTTTGGTTGGTGTTTACTTCGCTCTTGGCTAGCGCCACGTCGCGGGTCTGTGCGCTGGCAGCTGGCTCACTCTGCGCACCTTCAGCACCGGCGCTGTCGCCCTGCTGGGCCAGCTTTTTGGCCTTGGCGCGGGCAATGGCAGCAGCGATAGCGGCTTTCTTGGGATCAACCGCTTCGCTGGCCGCAGATGGCGCATCGCTTTTGGTTGTAGCGGATCCGCTGGTACCTGCGTTTGCAGTCAGATCGCCCTCAGCGCTGTCGCCCTGCTGGGCCGCCTTCTTGGCCTTGGCCCGGGCAATAGCGGCAGCAATTGCGGCTTTCTTGGGATCGACAGGTGCATCGCCTTGCGAGCCTGCGTCGGCTACCTCGGCTGCCGCGCTGTTGGCTGCGCTTACCGGCTCGCCACTGGCTTCGGCCTTTTTGGCTTTGGCACGGGCAATGGCGGCGGCAATTGCTGCCTTTTTCGGATCAACCTCTGCCTTTTGCTGATCAGCATCTACCGCAGGCGCAGCAACGGCTTCGGCAGTCACAGGCTCGGCGCTATCGCCTGCCTGAGCGGCTTTTTTGGCCTTGGCGCGGGCCAGTGCGGCGGCGATGGCTGCTTTCTTGGGATCGCTGGCGGGGTCAACCGCCTCGGCGGATTGCGGCGCTGCGGCGGCTGTGTCGCTGTTTGCGCTCTCGGCCAGCTTGGCGGCGCGGCGCGCCTCCGCTTCCCGTTTGCGGGCTTCGCGGGCGGCAATCATGGAGCTGTTGTCAGGCAAGCCCTCGGCGGTGGCTGTAATGGCAGTGATGGGGGCATCCTGCTTGGCCTTGATGCGGGCGAGAGCCGCTGCCACCGGATCTTCGCCGCCTGCGGCCGTCATGGTCTGACGGCGCTGGGCGGCGGCTTGCGCATGGCGCGCTTCGCGGGCCGCTTTCTCCCGCTCGAAACGGGCCTGCTTGGCCTCGAAACGCTGCTTGGCGCGTTCGGCTTTTTCGGCCTCGGCGCGGGCTTCGCGAATGTCGTCTTTGGCGATCTTGTAGTACTGCACCAGCGGGATCTCGCTGGGGCAGACCCAGGCGCAGGCGCCGCACTCGATGCAGTCCATCAGGTTGAGCTTCTCGGCCTTGTCATATTCCTTGGCCCGGCTGTACCAGTAGAGCTCTTGCGGCAGCAGGGTGGCCGGGCAGGCATCGGCGCAGGCGCTGCAACGGATGCAAGGCTGCTCCGGGCCGGGGGCGGGCAGTTCGGCCTGCGTCGGCGCCAGCAGGCAGTTGGTAGCCTTGACCACAGGCACCATAGCGTGGGGCAGGGTAAAGCCCATCATGGGGCCACCCATGATCACCCGCTGCTCCGCTTCCGGTTGCAGCTCGAAACGCTGCAACAGCCAGCGCACCGGCGTACCCAAGCGCACCCAAGCGTTGCCGGGTTTCTTGAAGCTGTCGCCGGTGAGGGTAACGATCCGTTCGATCAGCGGTTCGCCGTCGATGATGGCGCGCTTGATGGCAAACACGGTGGCGACGTTGAGCACCATGATGCCGATATCGACCGCGCGGCCCCCCTTGGGCACCTGACGGCCGGTGAGCAGCTCGATGGTCTGCTTGGCACCGCCCGAGGGGTACTTGGTCGGCACCGTCTTGACCAGCACATCCGGGTCTGTGGCGTGGTGGGTCAGCTGCTCGATCGCCTCGGGTTTGTTGTCTTCCACCCCGATCAGGGTCAGCTTGGGTTTGAGCAGGTGCTTGAGTACCCGGATGCCATCCATGATCTCATCGGCATACTGCTGCATCAGCCGATCATCGGTGGTGATATAGGGTTCGCACTCCAGCCCGTTGACGATCAGGATCTCGGTGAGCTGGCCGCGGCCGTCGAGTTTGCTGTGGGTCGGGAACACGGCGCCGCCAAGGCCCGCCACCCCCGCTTGCTGAATGCGTTCGAGCAGCTCGCCCCGCTCCAGATTCCAATAATCGGCTTTGCCATTGCGCTCGCCCCACTCATCCTCCCCATCCGGAGTGAGAATGACGCAGAGATCGCCGAGCCCGGAGGGGTGGGCAACCGTGTGGTTGCCAATCTCGGTGATGGTGCCCGAGGTGGAGGCATGGACAGGGACGACCCGCCCCTTGGCATAACGGGTCAGCGGCTGACCCTTCTTGACCTTGTCGCCCACCTGCACCAGCAGATCGCCGGCGGGGCCTGCGTGCTGGCGCAGCGGAATGATGAGGCGCGGCGGCAGACCGGCGTCTACCACCGGGCTCTGGCTTGATTGCAGCTTGTTGTCGGCGGGGTGAATGCCACCGTGAAAGTCCCAGAGCGTGCCGGCTTTGATACGTTCGAGTAAGGAATGCATGGTTGCTCCGCTGTTTATTCCACTATCTTGACCGGAATCTTGCCCGGAACATGCACGTTATTGAGATCCCACTTCCAGTTATCGACCGTGGTGGGCACCGGGATCATCTCGATGCAGTCGGTCGGGCAGGGATCGACACAGAGATCGCAACCGGTGCACTCGTTGGCAATCACGGTATGCATTGCCTTGGTGGCGCCGACGATGGCATCCACCGGGCAGGCCTGAATGCACTTGGTGCAGCCGATGCACTGATCTTCGTGGATAAAGGCGACCTTTTTGACCGGCACGGCGGCCTCGTCACTGCCCCCCAGCGGTTGGGGCTCTACCCCCATCAGATCGGCAATCTTGCGCATGGTGGCCTCGCCACCGGGTACGCACTTGTTGATCTGATCGCCATTGGCGAGCGCCTCGGCGTAGGGTTTGCAGCCGGGATAGCCGCACTGGCCACACTGGGTCTGGGGCAGCAGGGCATCGAGCTGATCGACGATGGGGTCTGCTTCCACATGAAACTTGACGGCGGCAAAGCCCAGGATAATCCCGAACGCCAGCGCCAGCAGGGTGAGCACCAGAATGGCAAAGAGAATATGGATCATGGTTATATCTTGATAAGGCCGGTAAAGCCCATAAAGGCCAGCGACATCAGACCGGCGGTGATCATGGCAATCGACACCCCGCGAAACGGGGCGGGCACATCGGCGGCGACCAGACGCTCGCGCATGGCGGCAAACAGGATCAACACCAGCGAGAAGCCGGTGGCGGCGCCAAAGCCGTAGATCACGCTCTGGATAAAGTCGTGTCGCTCATTGATGCTGAGCAGCGCCACCCCGAGCACCGCGCAGTTGGTGGTGATGAGGGGCAGGAAGATCCCCAGCAGGCGGTAGAGGGTCGGGCTGCTCTTGCGCACCACCATCTCGGTAAACTGCACCACCACGGCGATCACCAGAATAAAGGCGAGGGTGCGCAGATAGGCGATATCCAGCGGCAGCAGGATATAGTGCTCCACCAGATAGGAGCTGGCACTGGCGAGGGTCATCACGAAGGTGGTCGCCAGCCCCATGCCGATGGCGGTTTCCAGCTTGCCCGAGACCCCCATAAAGGGGCAGAGGCCGAGGAATTTCACCAGCACGAAGTTGTTAACCAGCACGGTGCCGATCAATAAAAGCAGGTACTCAGTCATCAATTACCGTCACTGAAAGTCGGGTTATCGGGGTTTGAAGGCGGGCGGTATTATCTGACGTTAGGGCCAGTTAAACAACCGCAAGGCCGCATGGTTATTATGCAACTGGATAATTTAGCCGGGGTTTTGGGCAAGATTGCGGACGGTTGTTTGGCGGCTTTGCCCGCACTTGGCTGGCAAAGCCGGGATAGCAGTCAGGTGTTCAGGCTGGATGCGTGCGCAATAATTCCCCGTAATAATCCGGCAGTGCCGAAAATCCGGTCAATTCACCTTGCAATTCTGCCAGCCTGGTCAGTCTAATGGCTGCTCTGAAACTTGCCGCATCCAGCTGTGTCAGAGGGTGGAGCAATGAAATAGAGGGCCCCAGCTCCAGCAACCAGTAAGGATTCACATTCCCCTTGGCCAGCGGTGTACCTGTCTGCTCTTCGGTCAGTTGTTCCCTTCGCAGCTTCCGGCATGTCAGCACAGGCCAGACCCGGGTGACCTCCCGTGTCTTGCCATCTGCTGCAAGGGTAGCTACGGCCAGATAGCTGATCTCGTTCATCAGCTGGTCATCATAACGAGTGGCAATGGTTTCGGCAGGGGTGTGATACCAGCGGGCAGAACCATCACGAAATGCATCGAAGTAGCTCGCCGGGCGGCTGTTTTCCAGTGCGGTCGGAATGATCAGGGTGAGATCATGGTGGCGGACCTGCTGCATCCCCAGGTTGGCAATCCGGCTGGGCTCTTCCAGATAGAAGTGGCCCGAGCGGATGGCTGGATAGCGGAACTCTTCCCCCGATTTACCCAGCTTTTGCTCAAGGAAGGTTTGCAGCCAGCAAGAGCCGCTGTGATCCTTTGCTGGCAACAGGGCAAAGGCACCGATACCAATCCGGTCGATCTCCTCCTGATAGGGATTTTTCGTTCCGGGTTGCTGGCTCATAAAGCCCGGATAGAGCGCAAAAGCGCCGAAGGTGGGGCGGCTTGGTATCGGGTCATCCTGTTGCTGATAGAGCAGGGCATCCCGATAACGGTGCATCTGGTTGATGGCATCATCGGGCACCCTGTCTCTCGGGTCATCTTGAGTGCCATTATCGACCCGGTACTTGGCATCAAACAGCCAGATAAAGGTGTCGCCACTGCCAGTAGTGGCTTCGATCAGAATGTCCGGCCTCTGGGGAACCAGCAGGGAGTGAACCGGTTTGTTGGTCTTGTGAAATCTCGGTTCATGGGCCAGCTTGAGCCTTACACCGTCTGCTGTACGAAGGTACTCCCAGCAGTACTGCATCCCCTCGGCCAGCCGGGTATCCCAGCCATCGCGGGTGAAGTTAAATGCAGGTGTTTTCACCTCGGTAAATCCCAGCGTCAGGATAATCCGGCGCACCTCGATCACGCACCAGAGCTCGTAGAGCTGATCCATGCTGCGCACGCCGGCCACGGCATCATTTCCCAACGCATCGAGATAGAGGCGCAGTTGCTGCCAGACCCGGTAAACCGTGCTATAGCCGCTCTTTTGCTGCAGTACCAGAGACTCGCGTTGTAACACCGCCGCCGGACCGATCTCCTGCATCAGGGGGTGAGCCAGCGCCTGATCCAGCGGTTTGCTCCACGCCTTCAGACGGTCAAAAAAGGCTCTGGACAGCAGGGTGCGATCACCCTGTTGTGTCAGCTGTTGCAGCATCCTTCCGGTGCGCTCCAGCACAAACTTGATAAAGCGGTTTTCCGGGGTATCCGTGGTCAGTTGTTTACGTTCCACCCGGTATCTGCGCTCGATACCGTTATCCAGATCCTGGCGGATCTGTTCGGCCTGCTTCGGGCGTGGTGGCCGCTTCATTCTGGCGGCCAGCAGATACTCGGTCTTGCTTTGCAGCCTGCTGTGGGGCGCATTGATGATCTGGCGGATCCCCCGCTCAAGGTCCTTGTGCAGGGCTTCGAAATGGGCAAGCCAGAGCAGGGGGAACGGTTCGGCCTTGCGCTGGCTGCGCCCCCATTGCTGACTGGTTGCGCTGTTCAGGGTAAAACGCCAGTAGGGGTACTGCTCATCCAGCACCTGATGGATCAGCGGCACATCCCGGCGGATATCCAGCTTGACCGGATAGACCTCGAACCAGAGCGTCAGCTGAACGCGAGCAGCTTTTCCTGCAGCCGATTTCGGTTGATAAGAGAAGGGGAGTGCAAGTGTGCCTACTTCGTTGCCGGTATTGAATCCCCCCAGCAGTTCCTGCGATCCATGCCTGCTTTTGAAGCGAAACGACTCGCAGATCCGCTGCAGATGATGCTCCAGCCGCGGCGCATCACTTCCCTCGCTAACGCCGTGAAGAAACTCCCATTCGAATTCGTAAAAGCAGTTCTCATACAACAGAGGGGTTGGCAGTACCAGAGTGGAGAGCGCCTGATCATCAGGCAGCTCCAGCGGGCAGCCATCAGCCTCAGCCAGTGTGATGGAAAGGGGCTGCGAGAAGCGCACAACTGGCGGTTCGTATCTGCCTGCACTCGCTGGCAGGCCCGCTTTGCCGATCACCTGTTGATGATGGACGCGGGTAGCTTGTAACTGCCGATAACGATCCCCGACCGTCTTCTCATTGGCATAGATCCGCAAAATCCAGTCATGGCTCTGCAGGGTAAACAGGCACTCCATCACAACCCCCTTACGGCCAGAAGCTGGTAAAGCACTGCCGTGTCAGCCGCTCTTTCATCCAGGCCAGTTTCTTCTTGCTGCGACAGGGGACGTGCGGCGGTTCTGCGGGGGCGGAATCTTCACCGGCGGCAGCCACCTTGCGGTTAAACAGGTCAGGGCGTGTGTTATCCCAGTGACTACCAAATTGTTCTGCCAGCACCTTTTCCAGGTCTGTCAGCAGGTCGCCATCAGCCGTCAGATGGCTGCGCAACTTGTCGCTATCCCCCTCAATGCGCGGCAATACCTTGCACATCATAAAGTCATCCCAGATGGCGACCAGTTCTGCGGTATTGGCGGGGTGATGGGCCAGCAGGGCTAGCATCAGCTCGTTCAGGGCGCGATAGGCCAGTTCGAACGGGCTCTGTTGCAGCACCTCGTTGACTGCCTTCAGGAACGTGACGCTCTCTTTACTGTGTTTCTCCAGCTCGGGGATGTCAGTAATGGCACGCCCGTCTGACCAGGTCGGGTAACCCAGCCGTTTTGACTGCAATGCCGGTGCAAAGTAGGCATCGAAATCGTTGGGGAAAAACTCGTTAAAGTCGAAGGTGAGGGCCCTGTCGATCACCTTGCGGGAAAAGCCGTGGGTGGTCTCGTCCATATTGACGGTACCGGCCACCATCAGATTGAAGGGGATAGCGATACCGTGCTGGCAGAAGCTGGCCCAGATCTGCTGATGTAGGGCAATATTCAGGTCCAGTCCCAGTTTTTCCGCCAGTTCGGTACGCGCGTTCTCATCCAGTTGCTGGCTAAGCGTATCTGCTTTGAGCAGGGGATCGCACTGGTAGACATAGCCGTAGTCCACCCCTTCTTTGTCGTTAAATGCAGTCAGTTCGGGTGAGGTATACCAGTGGCGGGTCTCCAGTACCGATAGATAGTCGGCGAAATATTGTTCAACCGGAGCCAGATTCATCTCGTCGAGGCAGAGCCAGAAGGGGGGAATATGGTTCAGTTGTTTTTGACTCAGACCAATCTTGCCATCGGTTCTGACTTCGCCAATATGCTCGAAAATATGGATCCAGGCTTGGGTAATAAAATGCAGCACCGGCGTTGATACATACTCCTTTTTACCACTGATCCTGGAGATATAGCCCAGCAGATCGGAGGGTTCGTGCCAGTCTGGTCGTACAGGTACCAAGCAGTAATTTTTCTGGCCTGGATAGTCCTTGACCTGCTCACGAATAAAACGAGTTTTACCAGTACCAGAAATGCCAGCGAGGAGGAGAAACGGTTTGTAAAGGCTTGAGGGGTTGAATTTAGCTATATTCTTTATATCTAATATAGGATGTTCTTTGTTAGATAAAAAACTAACGCACTTATCATATAAACTAAGTAGCCACTCAAGATCTTTTATTAGCTCTTCATCTGAAGGTATGTCATCAGCCGGGTAATATTTTGCTGAAATATTTGTTGGTTCATATGATCTCCCCAGATTTGTTGTTGCATGTAGGTTTAGAGAGTCGTTATCCCATGTGGAGAGCTCAGTGATATTGTTCAGAAGTTGTAATTTTAACTCAATGGCTTGTCTCTGGGCATTTACCGTACCTAATTCCCGGGTGGGCGCTGTCGTTCCTTGATTTAAAGAGAGGTAAAATCCAGAACCATCGGCGCAGAATAAATAAACAGGATATATTCCAGACTGTGTTGTGGTGGTGATTCTTGTATCAAGGATTGAAATCCAAGGCACATTCGCCCAATTGCCAGCTCCAACGCTAGCCTTGATTTTAAGTTCTTCGTTAGAACGATGGGCTATATTTTCGATGGACTCTTTTAGTTCGGTTCTAAAAATTACTGCTGTTGGGTGATTGGTAAATTGTTCCGTGGTTGCGCGTACCCAATTTGACAGTATTTGTTTAAATAAACTTTGAATCTCGCTCATTTAAAACACCAAAGAGTGATTTTTTGTAAAGGCTGTAATGTTAACACCAGAAGTTGTTGTTACCAATGAAATTTTATGTTGATAGGTTCATTTTTTATTTACATCTCTCTTTGGGAAATAGAGAAGTATGATTTTTCGGTAAGTTTGAACACGGATAACTGATCCAGAGATGGTTACCTAGCGCGATGGTTTTATTGTCATCAGATATTTTTGAATGAGAATTCAAGAGGTATTCGCACGCTCATGTTGAGGAGGGCGCGATTCACCCTTCTCGTTTCATCTGTGGCAGATCCAGCAGCCTAGCGTTTGTCGTCCCTACCAGCAGGATGTGCGGCGTTTTAGCCAGTGCACGGTCAAGGCGTCCGCCCTGTTTCACAAGTTGTGTGATGACCTGACCCGGCAGGATGACAGCAGCTGGCAACTGCCCAAATTTCGCACCATGTACTGCTCGGCGGCCATCAGCTATCAGCCCCTTATCGCCGAAATCGGGGATGCTAAGCAGAGTCCTGCCAAGCTGGCGGAGCGCGCCTGCAATCAGGCGATTCTGGAAGCAATGGACAGTGACGATGAAGCCCTGCAGGCCCAGCGTGACAAAGCGTGCGCTGCGGTGCAGTGAGGCGAATTTATCTGACCAGATCATTTGCGCTCGCTTTGCGCGTCACGGCACACATGGGTTTCCCCTTGCCGGGTATGATGGGGTTGCCCGCAGTGGCGGCGACAGTCGGATGTTTGCGGGCATATGCCGGTCACATCAGCCAGATCACCACCAGGAGGTAACCATGATCAGCCATATCGACCATCTGGTATTGACGGTCAGTGATATCGAACGGGCCGTGGAATTTTACAGTTCGGTGCTCAATATGGAGGCCATCACCTTCGGTGCGGGGCGCCGGGCGCTAGGGTTTGGCAACCAGAAGATCAATCTGCAACTGCTGGGGCAGGAGCCGCGCAATCGGGCGCAGGTGGGGTCGGGAGATGTCTGCCTTATCACCCGCTGGCCGCTGGAGCAGGTGATGGCCCAGCTTGCCTGCCACGGGGTGGAGATTGTCGAGGGGCCGGTGACCAAAAGCGGTGCCTGTGGGCCGATAGAATCAGTCTACTTCCTCGACCCTGACCAAAACCTGATTGAGGTCAGCCGTTATCCCTGAGCCCACCAAGCCATCACTCCCATCGCCATCATCAATAGAAAGGGGCCGTCAATTGACGGTAATGCCGATCAGTTAAGGATCCATTGACCGATCCTTCTGTTGTGTGAAAATCCGAAACCAGTTGATTGGTTTCGGATTTTTTATGCGTAT
>NZ_JBSTYP010000078.1:0-17771 GCF_054052405.1 Aeromonas aquatilis
TGGTGAATAGTGTTCTCTCGATTTCATTCAATACCCCCGATTGTCTCATCGTAACAATCGGGACTGTCTGTGAAAATCAGGATACCTCAGTAAGAGGGCAGACTTGCAGGATATAGCCATACAGAACGGACACTCTGTTCACGCCACTGAACAAGTGGATTGCTAGAGCACCTCTATTTTTACTTTGATAATCCCGTCGCGAATATTGCCAATGGTGCTAAAAGCCGATTTGGAGAGATCGATAATACGCCCGCTTTTAAAGGCGCCGCGGTCATTGACCTTGACCACTACGCTCTTGCCGTTGGCGAGGTTGGTGACCCGCACCATGGCGCCAAAGGGCAATTCCATATGGGCGGCGCTATTGAGGTTGTTGCGATAGAGCTCGCCGCTGGCGGTCTTTTTGCCATGATAACGGTCGGCATAATAGCTGGCGTAACCGGTCTCGCTATAGCCGCGCCAGCTGCCGCCGTGACTCTCGTCATAACGGCTGCTACAGGCAGCCAGCAGCAGGCAAAGAGATAACAGCAGCCCTTTCTGGATATGTTGCACCTTTCCCCTCTCCTCTCTTCTTCTTTTCGCTATGTGCAATTTTTCTTCTTCGATACGGCCGGTGACGCTGGCGACACGCATGCAGACGGGAGCTCTCGCCTTGCCATCGGTCCAATGCTTTCACCATGTTACTCGCCTTGTTGTCAGGCAGCAGCGACGGTGCGGCTACTTTGCCATCTCTTCCATGTAAAAAGGGAGGCAAATGCCTCCCTTTCAACTAGTTACCGGTCATCCCGTGTCGGGATGGGCCAGAGACTTCTCAGGCAATCAGCTTATCATCGCTAAAGCCGAAACCGCGCAGGCCCACCACATGCACGTGCTCGTGCTTGCCCTGCACCTTGCGGATGAGCTTGTAGGTGGTGCCCTTCTCGGGGCTGATGTTCTCGGGCGCGGCAATAAGTAGCTGCATATCCTGCCGCTCGCACAGCTCGAACAGGGTGGCGATCGATTTGCCATCCAGACGAGCTGCTTCGTCGAGGAACAACAGACGGCACGGGGCGATATCCTTGCCGCGCAGACGGCGGGACTCCTCCTCCCAGCTGATCAGCACCATCAAGAGGATGGCCTGGCCGGTACCGATCGCCTCGCCGGTGGAGAGCGCGCCGCTCTCGGCCCGCAGCCAGCCATCGGCCCCGCGCTGCACCTCGATCTCCAGCTCCAGATAGTTGCGATAGTCGAGCAGCACGTCGCCCATCACCTGATAGCTGCGATCCCCCTGCTCGATCTGCGGGTTCAGGCGCTGGAAAAGCTTGGCCATCGCCTCGGAGAAGCTGAGCTCCTTGTCGGCGAACAGATCGTTGTGCATGGCAGTTTGATCGGCCAGCGCCGTCAGCAGACGGGTGTGAGCCTCGCGGATATTGACGTTGAGGCGCACCCCGCGCACCAGACCGAAGGCGATGTTCTGCAAGCCCTGGTTGAGCACCCGGATGCGGTTCTGCTCGCGGCGGATGATGTTGGTGATCTTGGCCGCCACCTCGTGGGAGGAAAGCGACAGATGGGTTTCCCGCTGCTTGAGCTCATCGGCCAGACGGGCCAGCTCGATCTCCATCTCCTCGATCGCCTCAACTGGATCATCGGAGCGGATGATGTCGTTGCGAATGCGGTCTTTGAGGTAACGATAGACCTGCACGTAGAAGGCGACCTTCTGCTCGGTGCTGCGGTTGCCCTCAGAGAGACGCAACGCATCGCGCAGGGCTTCGTCGTGGGCCACCGCCACCCGCAGGGCGCCGAGGGCCTTGTCCGACATGGAGCGCAGCTCGTCGCTGTCAAGATACGCCAGCTCGCGCTTATTTAAACGCTTCTCGACGTCGGTCTCCCGCGCCAACCGCACCACCCGCGACCAGCTCGCCTTGTGACCCACCAGGGATTTACGGGCGCCGTAGTAATCCTTGCCTTCCAGCTTGAGACGACCGCCCAAGGATTCAATCTCGCGCTTGGTGACCTGCAGTTGGGCCTCGGCGCTGGTGCGACGGGAACGGGTACGGATCAGCAGCTCTTCAATCTCTTTCTTGTGGGCGCGCGCCTTCTCTTCCATATCGTCAGAGAGGGTCAGCCCCATGGCCGCCAGCTCCTGCTCGAACTCGGTCAGGGTCTGGCGCTTGGCCTCGACGCTGGAGTTGAGGGCGGTGCGCAGCTGCAACGCCTCGGTGTGGCGCAGGGCAATCTGCTTGTGCTGCTCGCCAGCGGTGCGGGCCGCCAGCTCGGCCGCTTTCAGCTTCTCTTTGAGTCGCTCGCTCATCTCGGAGGCTTTGCCCAGCAGGTCTTGCGCATCCTGATAGGCAAAGTGCGGCAGACGGGCCACCAGCTGATCGAGGGCGTAGCAACGGCGCTTCTGCTCGGCCAGCAGGTCGCTCACCTCATCGTAAGCTGCCTGCAGCGCAGCCAGATCCTGCGGATCCTGACGCAGCACCTGCACCATGGTTTCCAGTTTTTCCAGCGATTTACCGTGTTTGGCGATAAAGGCTTCGGCCTGTTTCAGGGCTTCCACATCGGCGTGAGCCGCCTCGAGGCGGGCCGCCAAATCGGCTTCGGCAAACAGGTGGGCAAAGGGCAACATCCCCTGCACCAGCTGGATATGGCGGGTCAGCTGGGCGGCAGCCGCTTTGGCTTCGGCCAGCTGCTTGTCGCACTCACCGATGGCCCCTTGCAGCGCGCGCAGCTCGGCCTGTTTGGCCTGCACTTCGGCTTCCGGGTCGGGGCGGAAGGCAATATCCAGATGCTGACCGATAAAGTCGCGGAAGTGACCGTAGAGACGGTGGTACTTCTGCTGCTCAAACGCAGCCTTGGCGTAACCCTCGATGAGCCCTTCGCGCTCAAGGTCGAGCTGCTCGATCCGCTTTTCCCGGGCGGCGCGACCAAACAGCGGCAGCTCGGGGTAGCGGGAGAAGCGCACCTGACGCTTGCTGGTGCGCACCAGCACGGCGTCTCCCAGCTCGTCCGCTTCCACCAAGTCCTCGTCAAAGGAGTCGGGGTTACCCTGAATCAGGTAGATATCTTCCGGGCAATCTTCCAGCTTTTTCAGCCGCTCGATGGCGCCCTCAAGGTCGAGCACCACCAGGGCGCTGCGAGCCGGGCCGTAGAGCGCGGAGTAGTAAGGGGCATCGTCGATGGAGATGTCGTCGTAGACATCGGAGAGCAGCACGCCCCCCACCTGCTCGGCGATGCGGGCAAGGCGCGGATCCGCCTCGCCAGCACCCAGCTGCAGGTTGCGAATTTGCAGCTCCAGCGCCTGTTTCTGCGCCGCGATGCGGTTGCTCTCCTGCTCGAACTCGCGCTCCTTGTCGAGCACTGTTTGCATGCCGGCCGAAAGCTCTTCGGCGGTGGCGAGCGGCAAACCGCTCTGCTCGCGCAGCTGCTCGAGCTTTTCAAAGGATTTGAGCCATCGCGGTGCCAGCTTGGTCAGCTCAGCAATATCGCGACCCAGCTGGGTGCCCTGATGCTCGAGGCTGGCGCGGCGCTGGTTCACCTCGGCCTGCTGCTCGGAGAGTTCCTCCTGACGGGTGCGCTGGGCTTCGAGGAAGATCTCCAGCTCATCGCTGCTGGCAATCAGATGGCCAGAGGCCTGCTGCAGCTCGTCACGCAACTTGAAGAGATTCTTCTGGCTTTCACTCTCTTTCTCGAGGCGAGCCAGCGCAGCGCGCAGCCCCTGCCCCTGGGCAATGCGAGCCTTGTCTTCGATGTGACGCTTGAGCAGCGCCTGCGCGGTAGGCCAGGCGGCCTCGCGCACTGTTTCCGGAGCGATGCTGAGCAGCAGCGCCAGCGCCGCTTCGTGCTCGGCCACTGCCGCCTTGGCCAGTGCCAACTGTTGCTCGGCCCCCAGCACCCGGCTGGTAAGGCTCTGCTCAGCTGCGCGGAACTGGTGCAGGGTGTCGCTCGCCTGTTCGGCAGTCAGCCCCGGCAGCTCGCACTGCTCGCGGGCAGCCTCCAACGCCTGCACCGCCTGACGGTACTGGATGGCGCGGGTCTGCTGGATATCGAGCGCCTGCTGGTAGTCGGCAAGCTGGGTCTTGAGGCTGTCGACTTCTGCCTGCGCCAGCTCCTTGCGCTCTTCCACTTCCAGCAGCTGGCCGTGGATCTCCTCCACCACAGCCTGCTGCTGTTCGAGTTTGTCAGAGAGATCCGCCAGATCGGCGCGGTACATCTCGATCTTCTTCTGCAAGCTGACCGCCGCCATCACCTTGGCCAGATGCTCGGAGGCTGACTCCAGCTCGTCGGTCAGCAGTTTCTCACGGTTGGTGAGCTGCTCCACTTCATCGGCCAGATAGATAGCGCGCTGCTTCTCTTCGGCCAGAATGCGGCGCTTGTCGGCCAGCTCCT
This sequence comes from Aeromonas aquatilis, assembly GCF_054052405.1. Taxonomy (NCBI): domain Bacteria; kingdom Pseudomonadati; phylum Pseudomonadota; class Gammaproteobacteria; order Aeromonadales; family Aeromonadaceae; genus Aeromonas; species Aeromonas aquatilis. Next base: position 4,366 of record NZ_JBSTYP010000078.1, read on the forward strand.
GGCGAGCCTTGAGGGCCAGCTCGGAGAGACGGCTCTTCTCGGCAGCGTTGCGCACATAGTCCGCCGCCACATAGTGGGTGGTCTCGGTGATCAGGTTCTTGAACAGATCCCGCTGACCCTGGGTCTCCTTGATCGCTTCCAGCGTGCGGCGGTTTTCATAGATGGCCGCCTCCATGTCTGCAAACGCCTTGCGCACCCCGGAGTTCTCCGGCAGCAGGTATTCGCGCAGGGAACGGCTGATGGACGAGGAGATGCCGCCGTAGAGGGAGGCCTCGATCAGGCGATAGAACTTGCCGCGATCCTTCTGGTCACGCAGCTTCTTAGGGGTGATGCCGAACTCGAACATGAAGTTGTGATAGTCGGTCACCGTATTGAATTTGGCGACCTTCAGCGCCCCCAGCTCGGCGGCCGCCCCTTTCAGGTCGGTAAAGGCGCGTACCCGCCCCTTGCCGCCATCGAGCTTCTCCAGCAGCAGGTCGGTCGGTGCCAGATTCTCCGGCACATCCACCAGCGCGAACGGGGTGATGTTGACCTTGTTGTCGCGGTTGGCCACCTGTTCGAGGTGCACGCCGACCCAGATCCGCTGTTCGCGGCTGTTCATCACCTCCAGCAGGGAGTAGCAGTGACCGCGCTGCAGCTTGCCGTAGAGCCCCTTGTCACGGGAGGCGCTGCTGGAGCCCGCTTCCGTGGTGTTGCGGAAATGGAGCAGTGACTGGTCGGGGATGAGCGCCGCGATAAAGGCCGCCATGGTGGTGGACTTGCCCGCGCCGTTGCCGCCGGAAAGGGTAGTGACCAGCTGGTCGAGATCGAAGGTCCGGGCAAAGAAGCCGTTCCAGTTGACCATGGTCAGGGATTTGAACTTGCCTCGCACCGGTTATACCTCCAGATCCAGTTGTTCTTCATCGAGATCCGCCTCGATGTCATCAAAGAGCGAGTCGCTGCTCGGCATTTCGTCGTCGTGGAAGATGGCTTCACCCTCCTGGATCATCCGCAGTTGGACGGCGCGCGGATCTTCATCGGAGCGCACGTCGGCGGCGAAACGGAACACCGATTCGTTGACCCGGAATTTATCCCCGTTGCCAAGGGCGGTGATCATGCCAAGGCGTCGCAGACGGCGCATGGAGGTACGGATCTTTTCGAGCAACTTCTTCTTGTCGAGATCGGTACCGCCGGAGCGGCTGTTGACCATCCGCAGCAGCTGCTTCTCGTCGGCGAGGCTCAGCACCTCTTCTTGCAGCTCGGCCATGGCGAATACCCCTTCCGAAGCCAGACGATCCGGGCTCAGGTAGAGGTAGCAGAGCACCTTGCCCACCAGCATATCGAGCTCGGAGAGCACAGTGGTGCCGATGTCGGAGCTCGGGCGCGGGCGCAGGTAGAAAAAGCCTTCCGGCGCCTTGATCAGCTCCACCTGATAGCGACCGTAGAAGATCTCCAGCTCGCTGTGATATTCGACCAGCGCCGAGTGCTGCTCGAACTCGTCGGCACTGATGTGGCGACCGGAGCGCAAGGCGGTGTCGATGCGCGGAAACAAGGGGTTGGCAATCGCCTCTGCAAGGCGCAGCGGCAAGGGAAACTCAGAATTGATCAATGACATAGGCCTGAACCTTGGATCCAGCTTGGTTAATGGGTTTCCATGCGGGTTGGCGATGCAGTTCGCGCTCGCCGCTGGCATGGCCCAGGCGCACGGCCTGGTCGATCAGAAGACGCGCCACATCGAAGTGGGCATGAGCCGGGTAGTCCAGCAGGTATTCCCGCAGCACATCGGCCAAGTCCAGCTGCTGGCCCTGCTCGGGGTAGCGGGCCAGATAGCGCTCGATGCGCTCGGCCAGCTCCTGGTTGATATCCACCATCTCGACATACTCCATCTCGAGGGGCACCTCACCGGTCACCTCCTCGTCGTGGATGGCGATGGTTTCGTCGCGCAGCTCCAGCAGACGGGGCTCTTCGGCCACCCGCAGCTGCCAGTTGTGCTGCTCGAAGTTGCGGATAGACTCGCGCAGCCGCTGGCTGAAGGCGCGGTTCTTGTCCATATCGATGGCGTTGCGGATAAATTTGTGGACGTGTCTGTCGTAGCGGGACCAGAGCTCGATGCACTGCTGACCCCAGCTGGTGATGACGTCAAGACGCCCCTGCAAGGCATGGGTGAGCTCCTCGACGTGGAACAGATCGTCGCGCCCCTGCGCCGCTTCCTGAATGTTGAGCAGCCCCGCCTGCAGGCGGTGGCCGGCAGCGTCCAGGGTATCCTGCAGTTCTCGCAGGGTCTGGCCGGTCTCGTGCAGCAGCTTTTCACAGCTGTGAATGGCATCGACCCAGTTCTGGGTCAGCAGGGCCGCGATTTCGCTCTTGACCTGATTCTGCTGTTCATCCATGGCGCGCTGGGTGAGATCGATGCGCCCCAGCGTCTCTTCCAGCGAGAAGGTGAGGCGCGGCAGCACCTCGGCATCCCACTGCTCGCGGGTGTTGGTCTCAAGCGCCGCCTTGCGGGCGGTGTCGAGCTCAGCCGCCAAATGCTCGAGCAAGATGGAGAGCTTGATGGAGTCAACCTGACGCTGATCCATAAAGAAGTCGACAATGCTCACACCCAGGCGCGACAGGCGATAGAGGCTCTCCCCCGCTACCATGTCGGTGTTGAAGCGCGACAGCAGCTGCTGGCGAATGAGATCGTTGATGGCGTTGTTAGCACGACCGGTGAGGGTCTCGTCCATCTGGCCAAAAGCGTTGCTGACATAGCCAAAGGCATCGTGCAGCGCCGCTTCCGACAGGTCCGACTCATCTTCGGACAGGGTCTTGATTGCAATCAGAAAGGCCAGCCGGTCGGTCGGCAGGCTCAATGCCAACCCCTCCTGCCTGACCCACCCTACTAGCTCCGGCAAAGAACGCTCTGGCAGGGTACGGGATGTACTCATCATGATGTTGTCATCTCGTTGTTGTATTGGGCGCAAAATCGTGCGCGCGGCTACATCCGGTAGCATCGAAAACAGGGTTCACATCGACGTGAACCGCGAGCAATCAGCTGGCCGGCTTCTGGGCCATCACATGGATATAGCGACCGAGGGAGACAAAAGGCTCCTGACGGCAATATTGCTGCTCCATGGCCAGCAGATCGTCGAACTTCTCCACCTGATCCTGCTTGTGACGCATATAGTCGTGGATCACCCGCACCCCGGTCTTGCCGATGATGCGCAGCCCCCCGCGACCAATCCAGTCATAGACCTGCTCCGGCAACTGGGGGTTGGTGGGCGTAAGCGCAGTCTGCCGCTTCTTGCGAAGACCAAGGCGCACATAGTCAAAATTGCCCACCACCAGGCTCTGGAACAGCAAGCCGTGACGGTTGTAAAAAAGCAGCGACAGTATGCCCCCGCCATTGACGAAAGGGAACAGACCCAGCAAGGTCTGGCGCGGCTCGGCGAGCCACTCCAGCACCGCATGGCAGAGCACCAGATCAAAGGTCCCGGTCACGTGTTGCTTCAGATCCTGAATGGGGCAATGGATGAGACGGATTTTGTCTTCCAGTCCCTTCTCGGCGATCTGGCTGCGAGCCAGTTCCAGCATTTCTGCTGACAGATCGCACAGCTCCACCTGATGACCCATGGCCGCCAGCTTCTGGGCAAAATAGCCAAAACCGCCCCCCGCATCGAGGATGCGCAGCGGTCGGTTGCCAAGTCGGGCCAGGCAGGCTTCGATGTCGCTCCAGACAATGGTGGTGCGGATGCGCCCCTTGGTGGAGTCGTAAATGTTGCGGGCGAACTTATCGGCGCGCCCGTCAAAACTCTGATCGTGCTTCAAGGAGAAACTCAACATTAGCGCCACAGGGTTGTGGCCATCCCAAAAAAGAGAGGTATTCTGTCACATCCCGAATTTGCTGGAAACTCAAGGAAGTGTCTGCCGTGTTTGTGATTAAAAAGTGGCTGGGTCAGCTGCTGATGCCGCTCCCCTTCTCCCTCTCCTTGCTGCTGGTCGCCCTGCTGCTGCTCTGGTTCACCCGTTTTCAGAAAACCGGCAAGCTGCTGGCGACTCTCTCGCTGCTGCTGGTCGCCCTGCTGGGAATGCGGCCGGTGAGCTACGAACTGGCCCGCGGGCTGGAGCAAACCTTCCCGCCGTTCGAGGTGAGCCAGCATCCCAACATCGATGCCATCGTGGTGCTCGGTAATGGCCATGTCAGCGACCCGGCGGTGCCGATGCGCAGTTGGCAGAACAATATCGCCCTGGCCCGCACCCTCGAAGGGGTTCGCCTTGCCCAGGCCTATCCCGACGCCGAGCTGGTTTTCTCCGGCTATGTGTCGGGGGATCCCCTCTCCAATGCCGAGGTCAATGCCCGGATGGCCGAGAGCCTTGGCATTCCCCGCGCGCGGATGACGTTGTTTGAAAACAACAAAGACACTCATGATGAGGCAGTAAGTATCAGCCGCCACCTCAAGGGAAAAGAGGTGGCGCTGGTCAGCTCGGCCACTCATTTGCCGCGCGCCATGGCCCTCTATCAGGGTCAGGGACTCAAGGCCGTGCCGGCCCCCACCGATTACACCGCCAAGCAGAGCCAGGTACCCCAGCCGCTCTACAGTTATTTACCCAAAGGGCGTTATTTGATGTATTCCGAAGCTGCCATCCACGAATGGATTGGGGTATGGTGGGCTCGCTTGCGGGGGCAGGTTAACGAATGAGCGATCAAGCGTTTCATTCCTGATTTGGATCAGGAAAGCGAAAAAAAATTACGTCATTTGCCGCCGGGTCAGCTATCTTGGGCTCGGTTCAATTCATATAATGTCGCGCAATCAAATGCCTAGGAGATATACAAGATGAGACAGCACCTGGTAATGGGTAACTGGAAACTGAACGGCACCAAAGCTTCTGTAGAAGCTCTGATCAAAGGACTGACCCCGGCTGCTGCCGCTCATCCTTCTGTGCAAGTCGCCGTCTGCCCGCCGGTTATCTTTTTGGGTCTGGTTGAGCAACTGACCGCTGGCAGCAAGATTGCCTACGGTGCCCAGAACGCTGACGTTCACGAGTCTGGCGCCTTCACCGGCGAAAACGCCCCCTCCATGCTGAAAGCCTTTGGTTGCACCTACTCTCTGGTCGGCCACAGCGAGCGTCGTACCCTGCACGCAGAGAGTGACGACGTGGTTGCTGCCAAGTACGAAGCGATCCAGAAAGGCGGCCTGATCCCGGTTCTGTGCATCGGTGAAACTCTGGAGCAGTTCGAAGCCGGCGTGACCAAGAACGTGGTTGAGACCCAGCTGAAAGCCGTTATCGACCGTTGCGGTATCGCCTCCTTCAACAACGCCGTTATCGCTTACGAGCCGGTATGGGCCATCGGTACTGGCAAGACTGCCACTCCGGAGATCGCTCAGTCCGTTCACGCTCACATCCGTCAGTACCTGGCCGGTTTTGATGCCGCCGTTGCTGCCAAAGTACAGATCCTGTACGGCGGTTCCGTCACTGGCGCCACTGCTGCCGACCTGTTCGGTCAGCCGGACATCGACGGTGGCCTGGTCGGTGGTGCGTCCCTGAAAGTGGACGACTTCTCCCAGATCATCGCTGGCGCTGCCAAGTAATCGCTGATTACGGCAAAGAGAGGGGCTCGTCCCCTCTCTTGTATCGCTTTTCCTATGGTGGCCCCCGCATCCCATATGAAAGCCGATATAGTAAAAGTGGCTTGTCTATTTCCAAACATTCGTATTTGACAACTCAGATCCAGAGGCACTCATGACCAAACAAATCAAACGTATTGGTGTTCTGACCAGTGGTGGCGACGCGCCGGGTATGAACGCAGCCATTCGCGCCGTGGTTCGCGCCGGTCTGCATCATGGCCTGGAAGTTTACGGTATTTATGATGGCTACCTCGGCCTGCACCAGGATCGCATCGTCAAGCTGGAGCGTCACAGCGTCTCCGACGTGGTGAACCGTGGTGGTACTTTCCTCGGCTCCGCCCGTTTCCCTGCTTTCAAAGACCCCGCAGTACGCGCCGAAGCGATCGAAAACCTGAAAAAGCACAGCATCGACGCCCTGGTGGTGATCGGTGGTGACGGCTCCTACATGGGTGCCAAGAAGCTGACCGAAGAGGGTTTCCCCTGCATCGGCCTGCCGGGCACCATCGACAACGACATCGCCGGTACCGACTTCACCATCGGTTTTGATACCGCCCTGAACGTGGTCGTTGACGCCATCGACCGTCTGCGCGACACCTGCAGCTCCCACCACCGTATCTCCGTGGTCGAGATCATGGGTCGCCACTGTGGCGATCTGGCCATGTCTGCCGCCGTTGCTGGCGGTGCCGAGTACGTGATCGTGCCGGAAGTGGCTTTTGACAAAGAGAAGCTGCTGCAACAGATCAAAGAAGGTGAAGTAAAAGGCAAGAAGCACGCCATCATCACCATCTGCGAGCACGTCACCGATGTGAACGCCCTGGCGAAAGACATCGAAGCCCTGACCGGCCGTGAAACCCGCGCCACTATCCTGGGCCACATCCAGCGTGGCGGTGCCCCGACTGCTCGTGACCGCATCATGTCCAGCCGTATGGGTGCTTACGCCGTTGAGCAGCTGCTGGCTGGCCACGGTGGTCGCTGCGTCGGTATCCAGCGCAACGAGCTGGTACACCACGACATCATCGACTGCATCGAGAACATGAAGCGTCCGTTCGATCAGGAGCTGTACAACCTCTCCACCACCCTGTTCTAAGCTACGCGGCTTTTAACCGGCTGTTGATGACAAAAACCCTCCATCGGAGGGTTTTTTAATATCTTGCAAAAACGGGTGTATCCGCACGCTGTGTGCCCCTCACCATACGGGTTGCCTGATTACCAACCCTTGCGCCATCTGGTTGATCACTAGCCTTCCCCTCCTCACACCAATCGGCATCAGCCAAAGATATCGTTCCGATATTGCCGTGGATGTTTTATCACTGCTGAACCGGCTTGCGGTTGCCTGCCTCTCTGCTGACCCTGAAACGAGCTTGTTCAGCCTCCTCGTCATACACCGCTGTGTATCTAAATCTTGTAGACGGTATTCAGAAATCTGAATCGCCCCCAGCTCCCCAACCATGCTCCGGCCCAGCTCTTGCGTTGTAATCACATGACTTATGCCAGATGCCTCGGCCACACAGATCGCTGTTCGAGACCAACCAGACCAGCCACAGAGTACGCCTCTGGCTTGGTGCACACCTGACCCTTGCTACAACCTTGTCTATTCCGGGGCCGGCGGGGAAATTGGCGCTGATAAAACAACCAACTGCCAATATGTGTCCCCCCAATCCATGGATCTCTCCCCTGTAAAGCGGAGTATTGCTGTAAAAATAGGGAGATGTCGACCTGATAAAGTCATGGTGTGACAAGGGTTGGCAACCAGATTGCTTCCACCAACTTTTTTTGGATGCGCTATCTGCGTCAGGCATTGGCAAATCATATCCTGACGCACTTTTGAGGGCTTTCATGACGCAGTTACGAGGGGGATAACTTCTAAAACCCTATTTAAGCCCCATATAAAACCCACCAAAAAACCAACAAGCAAAACAATAAGGCACTGAATTTAAATAAAATAAATACATAAACTTATTTTTCGATGGGTCAAACTTCGCGAAAGATGATAAAAACAGCGCAATATGCCAAAAATGACCACCTCAACCACCAGAGCACACAAAGGCGCCATTTTATCAATTTTGTTCTTGTTTTAACCCCCTGTTATGGTATCTTGACAACATCAACCAACAACTTGGGGAGAGAAAAATGAAAGAGTTTGTCGTTACTGCCGTTTTCACGGTGTTTTTCACCCTGGTTGCTGTCTCTCTGCCCTCACTGTCACAGTTCTGAGCCGGATAGAGAGGCACCAATCCGGACTGACCTTATCTGACATGTCTGTTTAATCGCCACCAACTGGCGCTTTTCAGTGACAATGCCGCGATGGTCAACATAGATATGATTTCATCACGTTGACGCTGTTTCTTTCGCCACAAGGGTGTAACCAGGATGGTTTAACCACACTCTGTTTGGATGGAATAGAACCAGCAGCAGATCATATCCGAGGGGAGCAAGGCTCCCCTTTTTGTTACCTGTCATTTGACAACCCCATTGCCCCGGCGGCCACAACAGGCTGTCATCCGTCACCAGGCCCATGCCCACGACTGTTGTTTTCCCTACCGTGCTATCCATTCAACACAGCTAAATCCGTCAGCAATCTCTTGTGCACACCTTTGCTCTGATACTTGTTCGGCAGATATAAAAAAGCCCCCGCCATCATGGCAGGGGCTCGCGTTACGCAGTGTCAGCTTAGGGCTGTTATATCTCAGTCCAGCTCAAAGCAATTATGCCTTGTTCCAGCGCTCTGGGTCATATTCCGGGCTGAAGCGGTCAACAATGACAGCACAGGCCGCATCGCCGGTGATATTGAGGGAGGTGCGGATCATGTCGAACAGACGATCCAGCGCAAACAGCAGCGGCAACCCTTCGATGGGGATCCCGGCCGCCAGCAGCACGGCAACCACCAGGAAGCTTGGGCCCGGCACACCGGCCTGACCGATCGCCCCCAGAGTGGAGGTCACAATGATGGCTGCCCAGGCACCGACGCTCAGATCGATGTTGTAAACCTGCGCGAAGAAGATGGCGACCAGACCGTAATAGATGGCGTTGCCGCTCATGTTGATGGTGGCACCCAGCGGCAACACGAAGGAGGCGGTCGCGTTGGTCACTTTCAGATCATGCTCGCAGGTCTCCATATTGACCGGCAGGGTCGCCATGGAAGAGGCGGTGGAGAAGGCCACGATCTGCGGCTTCTTCATGGCAGAGAGGTACTTCATTACCGGCGTGTTGGAGAACATCATCACCAGCAGCGGATAGACCACAAAGCCGAAGATAAGGATCGCAGCCACATAAACCACGAACAGCTTGAGCACCAGGGTCAGCACATCGAAGCCATAGGTACCGATGGCTTCCGCCATCAGACCGAACACCCCGAGCGGCGCGATGATCATCACCTTGTTGATCATCCAGACGAAGGCATCCACCAGGGTATTGAGCCCATCGACCAGTGGCTTGGCCCGCTCGCGCGGCTGTTTGGCCAGCGCAATGCCGAGGAACATGCAGAACACCAGGATCTGCAGGATGTTCGCTTCGTTAAGGGAGTTGAAGACGTTGGTGGGGATCATGCCAAGCAGGGTGGCGACTGCATCCGGCAGCGCCCCTTTATCGGCGTAGTCACCACCGAACATGGAGGCGACGGAAGCGAAATCAACCCCGACACCCGGTTTGAAGATCTGCCCCATTACCAGTGCCAGCAACACGGCCAACGCTGATGTACCAAGGAAGAAGGCCAGCGTCGCTGCACCGATCTTGCCCGCAGCCGGGCTGGCACCCAGATTGGCGGCGCCGGAGAGGATGGCTACCGCCACCAGTGGGATCACCAGCATCTTGATCAGCTGGATAAACAGGGTACCGAGCGGTGCAAACACGGTGGCTTGTTCACCCATGAACGCGCCGACCACTGCGCCCAGTACCATGGCGACCACAACCTGGAAGCCGATGTTTTTAATGAGTCCTTTAGTTAACACAATATGTTCCTTTATGTAGCAAAATTCACACTTTTCCCAGTGCAATTAACCAAACAGGGGAATGAGCGGCTGCCCATTCCCCTGTTTGCGCGTGTTATCTCACATTTAATTGCTGTTTTAAATCAGCAAATCATTAACCTTGGCTATTAATAAGTTTGCGAAAAAGTGAAGATTCAAAGCGGTCTCGGCTATTTTTACCTCATCCCCCATGACAACTGGCAAAATGTTGTGCTAGTTTGGCTGCACAACCGAACATACAAGGATGTAAAGATGCTGAAAGTTAACGAATATTTTGACGGAAATGTAAAATCCATCGGTTTCGAACAAAAAGGGGAGAAATCAACCGTCGGGGTGATGAACGCCGGTGACTACCTGTTCAACACCGCCGCCCCCGAACGGATGACAGTGATCAAGGGCGCCCTCACCATCCAGCTGGCTGATGAAGATGAGTGGCACACCTACAGCCAGGGTGAATCCTTCATGGTGGCCGGTCACTCCTCCTTCAAACTGGAAGTGAAAACTCCCACTGCCTATCTGTGCGAATTTCTCGACTGATCCGGCCGGTTGAAGGGGGGCTGCCCCTTCAACCTTCTTTGGCAACCGCCTGTCACATTATCTGTGCCCATGTCACAGCACCGCACATCCCCGCTTTCCATCCACGGCAAAAATCCTAGAATAAACAGACATAAACCATCACCGGATTGATGTCATGATCAGCGTGTTTGACCTGTTTTCCATCGGGATTGGCCCCTCCTCTTCCCATACTGTCGGCCCCATGCGTGCCTCCTATGCCTTCGTCCAGCAGCTCAAGCTGCAAGGCCATCTGCCGCACGTCATGCGAGTCGAAGTGGAGTGTTACGGTTCGCTCGGCCAAACCGGCAAAGGGCACGGTACCGGCAAGGCGATCATTCTGGGGCTGTCGGGCTTTGAACCCGAATCGGTCGATATCGATGCCATCCCCGCCATTCTGGCGCAAGTGGAAAAGGAGCAGAGCCTTCAGCTGGCAGGCGAACAACCCAGCCATTTTCCACGCACCGGTGCCATCATCTTCAACCGTCGCAAAACCCTGCCGGCCCACACCAATGGCATGACTCTGCGGGCCTTTGATAAAGAGGAAAACCTGCGCTTCAGCCAGACCTACTACTCCATTGGCGGCGGCTTCATCATCGAAGAGAGCCACTTCGCCACCGCCAAGGAGGAAGCCGCCAGAACCGATAGCGAACGCCCTATCCCCTACCCCTTCGAAAGCGGCGCCCAGTTACTTGCCCACTGTCAGGAGAGCGGTCTATCCATCTCCGGCATCATCCTGGCCAACGAGCGGATCTTTCGCAGCGACGATCAGATAAAGAGCGGTCTTCGCAAGATCTGGCAGGCGATGCAGGGCTGCGTCGATCGGGGCTGCAAGAGCGAAGGGGTGCTGCCGGGCGGGCTCAAGGTACGACGCCGCGCCCCGGGGCTGTTTCGCCAGCTCAGCTGCGAGACCAACTTCAACAAGGATCCCCTGATGGTGATGGAGTGGGTCGACCTGTTTGCGCTGGCCGTCAACGAAGAGAATGCGGCGGGCGGCCGAGTCGTCACCGCCCCCACCAACGGCGCCTCCGGTATCATTCCGGCGGTGCTTCACTACTATGATCGCTTCGTCCACAAGGTGGATGACGACGAGCTGGTGCGCTTTTTCCTCACCGCCGCCGCTATCGGCATCTTATATAAGAAGAATGCCTCCCTCTCGGGAGCGGAAGTGGGTTGTCAGGGGGAAGTGGGTGTCGCCTGCTCCATGGCGGCCGGCGCGCTGACCGAACTCTTGGGTGGCAGCCCGGCCATGGTGGAGAACGCCGCCGAAATCGGCATGGAGCACAATCTTGGCCTCACCTGCGATCCCATCGGCGGACTGGTGCAGGTACCCTGCATCGAGCGCAACGCCATGGGGGCGGTCAAGGCGATCAATGCCGCCCGCCTCGCCCTGCGGGGCACCGGCGAGCACAAGGTGTCGCTGGACAAGGTGATCAAGACCATGTGGGAGACCGGCAACGACATGAAGACCAAATACAAGGAGACGGCCCGTGGCGGCCTCGCCGTTAACATTACCGAATGTTAAAAAACGGAAAATGACTCCATTTGGTTCCGAAATGCCCGGCATCGCCGGGTATTTTTATGGGTAAGCGCTTAACAAAATGGATAAGCACAAAAATAAATTTTATACTCGCGCCTCAGATTCAACAAAAATAGATCTATTTCAACTTTTTTTAGGCCTGGAACCGTTACACTACGGTTATCTGGTTCTGTGACCTGCGCTGACAAGCGCGTTCCATGGATCTCCCAAATTTCTGTGAGTGGGCATGCCGCCCCCTTCTACCCTGAGGTAATAGTGACATGATCAGCGTTTTTGATATCTTCAAAATCGGTGTAGGCCCCTCTTCTTCCCACACTGTTGGCCCGATGAAAGCGGCCAAACAGTTTGTTGACGAGCTGCGCGCGGGCGGCAAGATCCGCGATGTAACCCGGATCAATGTCGATGTCTACGGCTCCCTCTCCTGGACCGGCAAAGGCCACCATACCGACACCGCCATCATCATGGGCCTGGCCGGCAACCTGCCGGAAAATGTTGATATCGATGCCATCCCAGAGTTTATCTCCCGTGTTGAACAGACCGAACGCCTGCCGATCGGCCTGCACTGCCATACCGTCAGCTTCCCGCGCGATGCCATGGTATTCCATGACGAAGCCCTGCCGCTGCACGAAAACGGCATGAAGCTGAGCGCCCTGATCGAAGACGAAGTGGTTTACAGCAAGACCTACTACTCCATCGGTGGTGGCTTCATCGTTGACGAAGAGAACTTCGGCAAGGCTGACAGCGGCGACATGTCCGTGCGCTATCCGTTCAAGAGCGCGGCTGAACTTATTGCCCACTGCAGCCAGACCGGTCTCTCCATCTCCGCCCTGATGCTGGAGAACGAGAAGTGCTTCAACACCCCGGAAGAGATCTACAAGAAGTTCGGCAAGATCTGGAACACCATGCGCGAAGGTATCGAGCGCGGCTGCCGTACCGAAGGCGTTCTCTCCGGCCCGCTGCGCGTACCCCGTCGTGCCGCACCGCTCTACCGTCAGCTCAACACCAACGAGAACCTCTCCAACGACCCGATGAACATCGTTGACTGGGTCAACATGTTCGCACTGGCGGTGAGTGAAGAGAATGCTGCCGGTGGCCGTGTCGTCACTGCCCCGACCAACGGCGCTGCCGGCATCATCCCGGCCGTACTGGCCTACTACGACAAGTTCATCCAGCCGGTTGGCCGCGACGAGTACACCCGTTTCTATCTGGCTGCCGGTGCCGTCGGCATCCTCTACAAGATGAACGCCTCCATCTCCGGCGCCGAAGTGGGCTGCCAGGGTGAAGTGGGTGTTTCCTGCTCCATGGCCGCTGCCGGTCTGACCGAGCTGATGGGCGGTAGCCCGGAGCACGTCTGTGAAGCTGCCGAAATCGGCATGGAACACAACCTGGGTCTGACCTGTGATCCGGTTGCCGGTCAGGTACAGGTGCCTTGCATCGAGCGTAACGCTATCGCAGCCATGAAGGCGGTCAACGCCTCCCGTATGGCCCTGCGTCGTACCTCCCAGCCGCGCGTCTCCCTGGACAAGGTGATCGAGACCATGTACATCACCGGCAAGGACATGGACTCCAAGTACCGTGAAACCTCCCGTGGCGGTCTGGCCATCAAGGTGATGCAGGTTGCTTGCGAGTAAATAAGGGTTACGACCCTCATCTAAACAAAGGCGGGATATCCCGCCTTTTTTATGGCTATGTCCCAATTACGTGTTGCATGGGGTGCCCCAGCGCCTCATGCAAACATGCTTTGATATTCACGCCCCTCCCGTA
>NZ_JBSTYP010000079.1:0-17472 GCF_054052405.1 Aeromonas aquatilis
GCGTGAAAAAGGTGCTGGAAGAGCGTGGCCAGCCACTCACCATCCATAACCTGATCGCCCCCACCATTGATGGGGTACTGGGGATGGAGGCCAAGAGCAGAACCGACTTGATGGTCATTGCAGATGATCACGACGATGAGCTGGAGCAGATGGCTGAGGCGGTTAACGCCGAGTACGCCGACATGTGCCGGTTGGGAGGGTTGGACCGTGCCCGTGGTGAAGCCTACGCCGGACAGATAAAGACCGGGCTCGGTTGGGTTGAGGTTCGCCGTCAGGATGATCCATTCGGTCCGCGCTACAAGTTCAACAATATCCATCGGGATGAGGTCTATTGGGATTGGCATAGCCGCGAACCTGACTTGAGCGATTGTCGGTGGTTGATGCGCCGGCGCTGGGTTGATGTGGATGAGGCCAAGACCCTGTTTCCGAGCAAAGCAGAGGCTCTGACCTGGGGAATTAACAACTGGGATGGGATCGTCAACCTGACCTCCATTGAAGGGATGGCCCCAAATTTGGTCAGCGCCTTCGAAGAGTGGAGCTCGTTTGACAGCAAACAGGTTGAGTGGTGTAGCCGGGAGCGGGACCGGGTGTTGCTGCAGGTGGTTTACTACCGCACCTTCACCACACGCCAAGTGCTGATGCTCGACTCTGGTCGGGCACTAGGATATGACAAGACCAACCAACTGCATCTTGCTGCTATTGCCACTGGCCGCGCCAAGTTGGAACGCCGTCCGGTAGCCGAGATCTGGGAGTCTTGGTTCGTTGGCCCTCATCATTTGGTCGATCGGCCCTGCAGTGCGCCCCACAACATGTATCCGCTGGTGCCGTTCTGGGGATACCGCAAAGACAGCTCTGGTGAACCTTATGGCCTGATCGCCCGCGCCATTCCTGCTCAGGACGAGGTGAATCTGCGCCGTATCAAGCTGACCTTCTTGCTGCAGGCCAAGCGCGTCATCATGGATAAGGATGCCACCAACATGACCCGGGAGCAGGTGTTGGAGCAGGTTGAACGCCCGGATGGCTTGGTCGAGCTCAACCCTGATCGCATCAACAAGACCAGCGTGAGCGATGCCTTCAAGGTTGAGCAGGACTTCAACGTGGCAGCCCAGCAGTTCCAGGTGATGCAGGACTCGGTGAAGCTCATTCAAGATACCATGGGGGTTTATGCCGCCTTCTTGGGGCAGGGGACTACCGGCCAGTCTGGGGTGGCAATCAGTAACCTGGTGGAGCAGGGGGCGACCACGCTATCCGAGATCAACGACAACTACCGGATGGGCTGCCAACTGGTAGGCCAGCTGGCGCTCTCGTATCTGCTGGAGGACATGGCCAGCAAGCGCAATCACAAGGTGACGGTGAACCGCGACGACCCGCGCCGCCGCAAGGCTGTGGTGATCAACGTGGAGCAGGAGGACGGCAAGCTGACCAATGATGTTACCCGGTTGCGGGCCCATATCGCCCTGGCGCCGATCCAGCAGACCGCCGCCTACAAGCAGCAACTGGCTGAGCGGATGACTCAGGCTATGGCCCAGTTGCCGCCAGAAGCCGCAGCAGCCTGCTTTGACCTGCTGGTCGAGCTGATGGACGTACCGCGCAAGGCTGAGTTTGTGGAGCGGATCCGCAATGCCCTGAACATACCCAAAGACCCTGAGGAGATGAACGACGAGGAGCGTGCCGCCGCCGAGCAGCAGGCCCAGCAGCAACAGATGCAGCAGGAACTGGCTATGCGGGAGATGCAGGCCAAGCTGGCAGAGTTGGAGGGCAAGGCCGCCAAGTGGCAGGCAGAAGCCCAGCGGATAGCCAAGCTGACCGACTCCATCCGGTTCGAGGATGCCCTCAAGCAGGCCCAGACCGGCAAGACGTTGCAGGAGATGGAGCTGCTGGTAGCTGAGCAAGAGGGGATCCAGGCCGAGCAGGCAGCCCTGCAGGCGCAGCTGCTGGCCACCATTGAGCAACAGATTGATGCGATCGCGTTGTGATCGTTGCTTTCTTGAACAGTCAGCGTTAGGATTTCCCCAACATGGCCCAGTCTCTCGAGATTGGGCCTTTTTCATTTCCAGACCCGGCCATTGTGCCGGGTTTTTTGTGCCCAGCCCCAGCCGGGGAGTGCTTTTACCGAGAGCCTTCCCCCGCTTGGGCAGCGATACCACCCACTGAAAACCCACGAGGATGACCATGGATACGAACATCGACAACCTGACCGGGACTGAAAGCCTGGACGAACTGGAAGCCATGCTGGCGGAGATCGAGAAAGAACCCGATGCCGAGCTGGACAATGGCACTGGCACCGAGAGAACGGACGTAGAACAACCCGCGCCGTCGGCGGTCGAAGTGGCAGCCGGTACTGAAGAGGCTAACACCGAGCAGGGCGGTGACGCGGCCAAGGAGCCTGAAAAGGTGATCCTGGCCAAGAGCGGTCAACACACCATCCCGTATGACGTGCTGGAGCTGGCTCGCAGTGAGAACAAGGCCCTGCGTGAGCAGTTGAACCTGTCTCAGCAAGCTCAGGCCGAGCGGGACAAGCTGCAGGCGCTGCTGGAGAAGCATGGCATTAATCCTGATGCCGATCCCAACCAGCTGACTCAGGATGAAGCTGAGCAACTGGCACAGGACTTTCCAGAGATTGGGAAGGCCATGGCCGCGATGGCGCGCAAGATCCAGCAGTTGGAACAGCCTGCCGCGGTGCAACCGGTTCATCCCGCCATCAATCCAGTTCAGGCCGCACTGCAGGCGGTACCTGACCTGATGAGTTGGCGGGATCAGGACCAGGACCGCTTCGACTTCGCCATCATTGTCGATGAAAAGCTTCAGGGAGATCCCGCGTGGCAGGGCAAGTCACTGGATGAACGATTTGCAGAGGCGGCTCGTCGCACCAAGCTGGCCTTTGGCGATGTCCTGGAGACTGCTCCACCGACTGCCAAGGCACCCAGCATGGAAGCCGACAAGCCCGCTGACTTTATCCCGTCCAGCCCGTCGGCACTCGGCCAAACCCATCATGCCCCGGCAACCGGCGTTGAGCGTTATGGCGCCATGTCTCAGGCCGAACTGGTCGGGGAGATGGGCAGCATGACCGAGGCGCAGATTGAGGCGCTGCTGGAGCAGTCCGGTTACTAACCAACAACCCGTTTATACAAGCCAACCCCGACCATTGTGTCGGGGTTTTTGTTTTCATGTAGGAGAGGATCATGACCCAAGTCACCTCGGCGCAAGCCAACAAGATTTTGCAGGCCGCCCTGTTTACGGCGGCCAACCGTTCCCACTCGCTGGTGAACATGCTGACCGAAGAGGCGCCGAAAGGTGCCAAGGTCAACGGCGGCAAGCAGACCAGTGCTGGTGCCCCGGTCGTTCGCATCACTGATCTCGGCAAGGGTGCCGGTGATGAAGTGGATATGCAGCTGTTCCATCAGCTCTCTGGCCGCCCGACCATGGGTGATGAGAAGCTGGCTGGTCGTCTGGAGTCGCTGTCCTTCGCCGACTTCGGGCTCAAGATCAACCAGACCCGCCATGGCGTGGATGCGGGCGGCAAGATGAGCCAGAAGCGCACCAAGCATGACCTGATCAAGACAGCGCGAGTGCTGTTGGCCGATGGCTACTACGGTCGCCTGGTCGATCAGCGTGGCTTTGCCCAGTTGGCTGGTGCCCGTGGCGACTACTCTGCCACCGATATCATCCTGCCGCTGGCGGATGATCCCGAATTTGGCAAGATCATCATCAACCCGCTGACCGCGCCCACCTACGAGCGCCACTTCTTCGGTGGTGACGCGACCAGCTTCGAGTCCATCGATGCCGCTGACCGCTTCAATCTGGGATGTGTGGACAACATGGCGCTGTTCCTGGCTGAGATGGCCAACCCCATCCAGCCGATCCGCATGGTCTCTGACCCGTCCGGTGGTGAGCCGCTCTACGTGCTCTACGTCACCCCGCGCCAGTGGCACGACTTCTACACCTCCAGCTCCGGCAAGGACTGGCAGGCGATGCTGGCCTCGGCCATGGAGCGCAGCAAGGGCTGGAACCACCCCATCTTCCGCGGCGAAGGTGCGATGTGGCGCGGCATTCTGGTCAAGCCCTACAAGGGCATGCCGATCCGTTTCAACCAGGGCAGCACCGTCAAGGTGTGCGCCGCCAACTCCGCGACCGGCGCGGAAGTGGACAAGGTTGCCGGTACCAGCATCGACCGCGCCGTGCTGCTGGGCGGCCAGGCGCTGGCCAATGCCTTCGGCTCCGGCGAGCAGGGCGGCTCTTTCGGCATGCATGAAGAGAAGACCGACCACGGCAATGCGACCGAGATCTCCATCAGCTGGGTATCCGGCCTGCAGAAGATCCGCTTCAAGCAGCGCAACGGCAACCTTCAGGACCACGGCTGCATGGTGCTGGATACCGCAGTCAGTGCCGTCGGCCGCTAAGCCACTGAGCAGAGGGGCTATCCAGCCCCCTTCTTTTCACTATCTGACCTGACAAGGAGCCATATCATGGCCAAAACTACCCTGATCGCCCGAGCCTACCGCTGGTTTGTCGGCGCCTTCGGCAATCTATCTATCTCCCCGACTATGGTGGCCAAGCTGGCGGCTGTGCCGTCCGGTGATGTCATCGTGTTCGGCGACAAGGTGGAGCCCAACCTGAAAGTGGTTGGCGTGACACTCATCAGTGCCGCACTGGGGGCCAGTACCACCATTACCGCCAAGATTGGCGCCACCACCATTGTGAATGCCGAGAGCACGGCGGCGGCAGTGGCCAAATACATCCCGGTGGACGACCTGATGACCGATGTGGATCAGGAGATCAGCCTCACCGTCGGCGGCGCTGCGGCAACGGGCACCGTCAAGCTCAAGCTGCACTATGAGGTGATCGGCAACCTCTAAGTCTGCCCATCATCGTGCGCCCGGCCCTGTGCCGGGCTTTTTCATATCTGGATTGGAGATATTGCCGTGAGCGACAAAATTGCCGTGGTTTATATCGGCGACAAGCCGAGCAAGAAAGACACCGTAACCGGTTCGCGCCTGGTGTTCCCACGCCATGTGCCGGTCGATGTGGGAAGCGATCTCGCCATGCAGCTGCTGGAGTTCCCATCAGTCTGGATCCGTGGTGATGCGCTGGCTGGTGAGCTGGAGCGGCAGGAGGCCATCGCCAAGGTAGAGGCACAAGAGCAGGAGCGCCTTGCTGCCGAAGCGGCCCGCATTGCCGAAGAGCAGAGCTTTGTGGTCGGCGAACGTGATCTGGCCAAGCTCACCTCTGCCCAGCTGGCCACATTGGTGGAAGGTGAAGATCTGGCCATTGAGCCGCAAGGCGCGCAGGAGAAGGTCGGCGAGTTCCGGCTGCGGGTGCGTGATGCCCTTAAAGCCAAGCTGGCCGCTGAGTAATGGTGCCGGTGCAAGATAGCCGTCTGGTTAGTCCGGACACCTTGATCCCGCTGGTTCGCCAGCGGGTGCTCCACTTGCCCCACACAGAAGGCGCTGACGCATTAGCACATAACTACCTCATCGAGGCGGCCATCGTGTTTTGCCATGAAAGCGCATTGGTTCATCTGGAGCGCCAGTTTGATGAGGTGCTGGAGGGGCAGACCGTCAGCTTTGCGATGGCCAGCAGTATCAACCGTCAGGCGAGACAGGATGTACGAGCGCCACAGGTGACCGGGTCGGTGCTTCATCGCATCACGGCGGGCGGCGTCATTCTCACCCCTGGCCTGCACTATCACGCTCAGTCTGCCGAATCCATTCGCTTCCTTGTGCAACTGCGTGATGTTTGCATCGTCGGGGCCATTGAACCTCTGCCTGCCGCAACGCTCATTCCTTCTGCTCTGGTTGAGGACTATGCCCATGAACTGGCGTGTGGGGCGGCGTATCTCATGCAGCAGCTGCACGCCAAACCGTGGACAGATTATGAGTTGGCCCAGCTCAACCGCCGCAAGTTCTATGACGGGATCCGCGCTGCGTACCGGTTTCGCATCGAGCAAACCGAGAGCGCAAGGATTCAAAACCCGGTGCGCACACGCAACTTCTTCTGATGGGAGGTGAGTCATGCTGGTCAGTGAAATATTGAATCGAGCCTCAACTGAGTTGACCGATACACAGCGGATTAGCTGGGGTCTGGAGGACTTGATCTCCTACTACAACAGCGCGATAGCCGCTATCGCCAGCGCCAGGCCGGACATCTTCATCAAGACCCAAGCTTTTGCCTGTGTCGCCGGCACTCGGCAGACCGCTCCCGCAGGGACCATCAAGCTGATAGACATTGAGCGCAACACGCTGACTGGCAAGTCGATCCGTTATGTGTCCCGCGCCAACTTGGAGAGCCTAATCCCGAGCTGGGCCAGCAGTACCGGTGGGGAAGAGGCGGAGCTGTATATCCACGAACCCACCAATATCAGCGCCTTCTGGCTATATCCCGGGGTGAAGGCGGGAGTGAGTGTCGATCTCGTGCTCAGTATTCTCCCGACACCGGCAACGAGAGTGACGGTTGAGTCTGGCGCCCATGTCGAGGTTGATGACCGATATATCACCCCCTGCCTGGATTGGATCATGTACCGGGCGTTTATGCGTGACTCGGAGGTGACGGCCAATGCCTCAAGAGGGCAGCTCCACCTGCAATCCTTCACCCAAGCCTTGTCTGTCAGGACCGAAACGGACGCCACCATGCTGGCGATGCGAGACAGCCAGGCTAGCACCAAAGGGCTGCGTCAATGATCCAGATCCACGGCGTGATGACGGACCCTGCTGGCAAGTCGGTGCCAGGGGCGATCATCGAACTGCGCTCCCTCAGTACCACCGGTGAGGTGTTGATGGGGTCGGTGCTGACCTTCAAATGCGATCCCGCTGGAGGATATCGGTTCTCGCTGGCGATGGGTGCCTACGATGTGTATGCCCAGAACGATCTGTGTGGTGACCTGGATTACCAGGGGACCGGGGTTGTGACGGCGCAGAGTATTGATGGTTCGTTGAACAGTATTCTGGTCGATAGCGGCATCAACTTGACGCCTCCGCTGCTCGAACTCGCGGTGGATGCGATGCAAAGGGCTGAGTCTGCGGCTGAGGCAACCGGTCGGGATCGGCTGCAAACCGGCAGGGATGTGATCGCAGCGCAACGGGCGAGTCAGCTGGCATCCGAGCAGGCTAGTGCAGCCGCCGGATCCGCCGCGACGGCTGGCAGTAAAGCGGGTGATGCGGCAACCAGTGCAACGGCAGCAGCAGGCTCTGCCACCAGTGCGCAGCAGTGGGCAGAAAATCCGTTGGATGTGGCGGTTGTCACTGGAAAATATTCCGCACTGCACCATGCAACCAAGGCTCGCGACTCAGCCGCTGCAGCTACCGCCAGCGCTTTGGCCTCTGAGTCCAGTGCCGTAACAGCTGCAGCCCAGGCCACCAATGCCAGCGCGAGCGCAGAGACCGCCACCACCAAGGCGAATGAGGCGGCGACCAGTGCAAGCACTGCCACTTCCCAAGCAGATCTTGCCAGTAGCGCCAAGACCGCAGCCGAGGCGTCTGCCACCCATGCGCAGACTCACGCCAGCAATGCAGACTCTGCGGCTCAAGCATCTGAACGGGCCAAGGTGATCACGGTTGAGCATGCCGAAAGGGTGACCACATTGGCCCAGCAGGTATCTGCTGATCGTGCTGTGGTGCAGACAAAGTCAGTTGAGGTTGCGAGCCATGCCGCTGAAGTCGCGGCGCAGAGTGAGGAGGTCAGCACCAACACCGCGTCGGTGGCACTGGCGAACGTTGCCGTTCAAGGCATGCGTGATGTGGTGGTGGCGAAAACGGCTGAAGCCATCGCGGCAGCTGACACTGCCAGTGATAAAGCGAGCCAGGCGGCGCAGGATCAAGCTGCCGCAGCCACCAGTGCGCAGCAGGCGAGTATGGCGAAGAGCCTGGCTGAAGCTTGGGCCCAGAACCCAGAGGGAAGCGATATTAACGGGCGGCCCGGTGAGTTTTCGGCGCTGCATTGGGCATTGCAGGCCCAGAAGTGGGCGCAGGCCATCACATCACAGCTTGTTTGGGCCGGACCTTGGAACGCATCAGCAGGTGCGCCCGTCGCGCCCGCGCCCAATCAGGGTATCCCGTTTTATCGGATCTCACATCCCGGGGTCATCGCCAGCGTCTCCTATGTGGCAGGGGATTACCTGCACTGGGATCCGGCTACCCTTGGCTGGTTCAAGATTGATGGCACCGATGCGGTGATCTCCATTAATGGCATGACCGGTGCGGTTGTGCTCAGTGCGGCGGATGTCGGAGCTCGGCCCGCCAGTTGGGTACCCGGGTGGGCGGATGTCACCGGTAAGCCGGTCACCATGCCGCCATCAGAGCACACTCACCTTTGGTCGCAGCTTTCCAACATCCCTGTTTACGCCATGCGCTGGCCCACGATTGCAGAGGTTGGCGCGGCTGCGGCCAGTCACACTCATCCTTGGGCACAACTGACGGAGATCCCCGCTTATGCCTCCCGCTGGCCTGCGTGGGGTGAGGTCACCGATAAGCCTGATTTTGCGGCGGTAAGTCATCGTCACACTTGGGGGCAAATCGATCAGGTTCCTGTGACGGCGTCACGCTGGCCAAACTGGGGAGAGGTAACTGACAAACCCGCGCTGGCTGCTGCCAACCACCGTCACGCATGGGGAGAAATTGATCAGATCCCGGTAACTGCTTCTCGGTGGCCCAGCTATGCCGAGGTCACAGGCAAGCCGTCTCGCTGGACTGGTACTGGGAGTGGTAATGACTATAACGTTGGTGGATTTGAAGCCATAGGAAATGGCGCGACGAATACCGTGTTCCCAACGTATGGCTTCCACCAACCGAGTTTGTTTGCTGGCAGCATCCAAATGAGAGATAGCGCCTCTTTTGGCTTTTACCGACAAGGTGCCGCTGCATATGCCGATGTCATCGCACATAACGGCAATTTCAACGATGTCTATATCCGCTCTGACCGTCGGCTTAAAACCAACATGACCGCCATCGTCGATGCGCTGGCCAAGGTGAAGCAGCTCTCGGGCAATGTGTATGACAAAGCAGGTCAGCGCGAAGCGGGGCTGATTGCGCAGGAGCTGGCAGAGGTGCAACCAGAGTCCGTGTTTTTGAACCAGGACGGCACGCTATCGATCGCACATGCCGGGGTATTGGCCTTGTTGGTGGAAGCCGTGAAAGCCCTTGATAAGAAGGTGGAGGCACTGCAGTGACTATTCCAACCAAACCCTTCTGGCTTTCTTCTGCCTATAGCGAGTTTGGCGGCAATCGCTGGATGAGTGATACCGCTGATAGAGCGGGGTTGTCAGTTCCTCGTTGGCTAGGAGAACTGGCAGGACGCAGTGCATTTTCCATTGTACAGGTACCTCAGGAGGCCTTCACATACGGGCCTGACGCACGGTTTTTGGTGAAAAGGGATGGCAGCAACATCATTGGTTTTAGCGAAGGGAAAGGCTGGTATCAACTGACT
This sequence comes from Aeromonas aquatilis, assembly GCF_054052405.1. NCBI lineage: Bacteria > Pseudomonadati > Pseudomonadota > Gammaproteobacteria > Aeromonadales > Aeromonadaceae > Aeromonas > Aeromonas aquatilis. The sequence goes on from NZ_JBSTYP010000079.1 coordinate 9,418, forward strand.
GTTGGCTTATGCCAAATCCGCTTTTCGCTTAACTCATGGAGTGGCGCCTACCAGAATGAGGGTTACATCAATTGCAGTAGTGGAGTGGTCTTTACCCCTGATGCAACAGAAAGGGGGGTGAAAACGAATGAAATGTTTTCGATGGGGTACACCTCATCGGTGTTTAACGTCGAATTTCTTGTAAACGGTGTGGTTATCGCCATTCACCGCGTCAACTGTGAAGTGGAGTCGCACTGATGAGCATATCACGTCACCTAATGCTTCTATTGTCAGGAGGCTAACTAGGCTTGCCCTGCGTTATCACGCGGGGCTTTTTTATTTCAGACGTTAGAGGATCACATGCCATTGATCGACATTGTCACCATGCGCGGGATGGTACCGCGGGTGGCACACCACCTGTTGCCTGATGAAGCGGCCACCTTGGCACAGGACTGTCATTTCGATCGTGGTGTCGTCGCCCCATTGATGAGTGACAAGCTTGTGGGAGTGATGTTGCCTCTGGTACCTCAAACCCTGTTTCACTACTACGGCGATCGCTGGTTTGCCTGGGACAAATTAGTCGAGGTGATGCGTTCTCCCATCGCACAGGATCAGTACAACCGGGTTTATTACACCGACGGTGAATATCCCAAGCTTACCTATGACGCTATCGCTACCGGCGGCACGCAAAAGCCTACTGCCTGGTACCGACTAGGTGTCCCAGCCCCAATGACCCCCCCGAATATGCAATCTATTACTCCCCCGGTTGGTGGCGAAGATGATGGCCCCACCGATGATGAAACCCGCTTCTACGTTGAGACCTATGTCACTGGCTTAGGAGAGGAGGGGGCCCCCGGTCCTGCCAGCGGCAAGATCACCATCACGATCCCTAACTCAACTGTGTCAGTTGGACTCTCTCCCGTTCCTACCAATAACAGCAACATCACCCGGCGCCGCCTCTATCGCTCGGTTTCGGGTAGTGGGATGGCAGACTACCTGCTGGTGGCAGAGCTCCCCATTGCGGCCGTGACGCACAGTGATAGCAAGAAAGATGGCGAGCTGGGGCCCGTGCTTGAGACCTATGGCTACAGCATGCCGCCGGATGCCATGCGGGGTATTTGCCAGATGGCTAACGGCATCTGCGCAGGATTTATCGGCAATGCCGTGCTGTTCTCCGAGCCATACCTGCCTTACGCCTGGCCGGAGAAGTACAAGCTAACCACCGAGCATGACATCGTGGCGATCGCATCTATCGATACGGCGTTGGTGGTGGGAACCAAGGGGTATCCCTATCTGTTTAAAGGTGCGTCCCCCTCAGCCATCACCGGGCAGAAGCTCTCCTCGGTTCAGCAGGCCTGCGTCAGCGCGAGATCCATGGTGGCGCTGGATGGCATGGTCCTCTATGCCGCACCAGATGGCCTGATTGGTGTGGGGTCAGATGGCGGAACCTTGATCACCGAGGATATCATCACCCGTGAGCAGTGGCAGCTGATGAAACCTGACACGCTGCGTGCCTGGTACAGCGAAGGCAAGTATGTGGCCCTGACCGATAGCCATGGGTTTGTCTTCGATCCGAAATCAGGGGATCTGCGTTGGTTATCGGGTCGTTGGGATACCGCGGTGCCTGACATGCAGCTTGATGCGCTGATGTTGGCCAAGGACCTTGAGCTTTATCAGTGGCGGGGTGGGACGACATCTTTGCCGATGATCTGGCGTTCAAAAGAGTTTGTGCTGCCACCCGGTGTCAGGCTGGGTTGTGCCAAGGTGACCAGTGACCTGATTAACCAGTGTCGCTTTGTGCTGATCATCGACGGCGTGAGGGTGTTTTCACTCACCGAGGGTCAGGTTCCTGCTGGTGTCTTTAGGTTGCCTCCTTTACGGGGGCGTCGATGGCAAGTCGAGGTAGCCGGTACGGCAGTCATCGAGCGCATTACTCTGGGCACCAGTATTGCTGAGGTCGCAGTGCAATGAGCAAGAGCTCTTTTCGTGCCAGCGGTACCCCACAGGGCCTGACTGAAAACATGCAGATCCTGACTGGCCAAAAGGGCGACCAGCTGGACAAGGCGCTGACCCTGCGAGAAGCCGCTGCCCTTGGCATGGTCAACTTGCGCCGTAATAACAACGGGGCGGTGGTGCCGGAGTTGCCACCAGATAAGCCAACAGACCCTGAATGGTCAGGGGTGCAGCCTCCTGTTGCCCCAACGAATGTCACTGTAGATGGCGCTTTTCATACCATTGTCCTGACCTGGGATATTCCCGGTTACAAGGGGCATTCGTATGCAGAGATATTGCGGGCTGAGGAGGACAATCCGGCCAGTGCCGTGGCGATCGGCACTACTCTGTCGAATGTCTACTCAGACGCCGTGGGGAAGGGATATACCGCCTATTACTGGGTGCGTTTCATCAACAAAAATGGGCTGACAGGGCCACTTCATAGCACGGCAGGCTTGAGGGCCGAGACCAGTCCTGACGTGGATGAGATCATCGCATCAGCCACACACTTCGCAATCTATAACCCAGCAAACCCGAGTGCGAAAGAGATCATATTCGGGGTTACTGATGATGGGCGTGTTGCCATCAAAGAGGCGGTCATCAAGGCTGCCACCATCCAAATCCTGCACTCAGAGAAGATCACCGCCGACTACATCAAGGCAGGGGTCAGTATCAGTGCCCCCTTGATCACCGGTGGTCAGCTCGATATGGGCAATGCCTTCATGGCGGGAGGCTCTGCCGGTTTTGGCAAGGGAGGGCCATATGCAGGGTGGGGCTGGGGTTGGTACACCATGATCTACTCCGATGGTAGCCTGTTTACCAATCGCCTGCGGGCAGAGGGGGGTTATGTCAAAAACATCACCCTGGGAAACTGCACGATTGAACAGGATTGTGTTGTCAGAGGTACGGTGTATGCCGAACGGATAGTTGGGGATGTATATGTCGCTCGAGACTATGCGTGTTCACACAATGGCAATGGTGCTGGTCCAATTGACGTGGCACGGATCAAAGTGAATCAATCTGTCGGGTTTAATCGGACACTTACGATACCGAATCTATGTGGCTTAGTTGGGTGCTCTGTTACGGCGGAAGGCCCAGGTTCTGGCACCATCACTCGTACCAACCAGAGTGAGATGCTGGTTGAGATTGTGATGGATGGTGCGGTGGTCAAATCTTTTATTGTTGGAGTGGAAGTCTCTGCAACGTCAAATCCGTCATCAGGACCAGTGACCAGGATCAATGAAGTGGGAACCTATGGCGGTGATATCACTATCCCGGCGAATAGAGAGCCGTTGGTTATCGTGAGGATCCGTCGCTCAAGTGGGAACGGGTGGGTAAGAAGTGATGCCAGCCAGAATGGGCGCGTCGTGATGTTCAAACAAGGCGGGTCTCTTTCATGAAGCCAATCCACCGCATAGCAAGCGACACCGGCAACCCAAATCTATCCGTCGAACTGCAAGACGCCATCCGTAACCGGGTGGCGTTTTTGTTTGTGCGTGGTGATGACGGTTTCATCTTGAAGCCGGTCAGCGAACGGGGCACTACCGGGGTACTGGTGTGGGTTGGCTGGGGGCACGGCGGAGCACCGCAGAGGCATCTGCCCGAGGTGAAACGGTTAGCCCGCATGGTCGGAGCCCGTTGGCTGCGTTTTCATTCTGCTCGCAAGGGCTGGCTCAAGCTGGCGCCAGGAATGGGGTGGGTGCGTCAGCCGGACGATGCTGATGGCCTGTACGTATTTCAGATCAACCTGTGAGGGGTGGGAGATGGGTAAGGGTGGCTCGAACGAAATCAAGGAAACCGAGGCCCAGAAAGCTGCCGCGGGTGTGGCCATGGAGCAGTGGGATCTCTACAAGAATGACCTGCAGCAGTATGAAGACATCTTTATGGACAAGGTGGATAACCTCAACAGCGAGCAGCAATACGACAAACTGGCTGGCACGGCGGCATTGGGTACTGCACAAGCTTTTGGCGAGGCGCGCGCTGGGCTGGCTGACTCCATGGCCGCTGGCGGAGTAGACCCGACCAGCGGCAAGTACCAGGGGGCAATGGGCGATTTGGAAACAGATCAGGCCTTGAGCCAGACCGATACCACCAACCGGGCCCAGTCCAGCCAGCAAGACAAATATGTGGCTGGCCTCAAGGATGTGGTGAGCATTGGCGCTGGCCAGAAGGCTGAATCCCTCGCCGGAATGGGTGATGTGGCCAATACCAGCTTGCGCAAGGCGGTGAGTGATGCCCAAACCTCGTTTCAGAATAAGCAGGCAACGGCAGGATTGGTGGGCACGTTAGCCGGCGGTGCCACCGCTTATGGGCTTGGGCAGCTGAAAGCCCCTGCGGTGGCAGGCAGCAAGAAGATCGCCCCGACAGCATCCGTGTTGCAAAACAAGGGCTACTAAGGAGTCAGCAATGGGATACGCCGCAGACACATACGCCAAGATTACCCGAGAGCAGTATCAGGATTGGAAGACCCGCTTTTACCCCAAGCAGAAAGAGCTGATGGACTTGGCCACCAATGGCAAGTTGCTTCAGGACCAGCTGGGAAGGGTTGATGGGAACAATGCGAACGCCCTGCGTTCTGCCCAGCAGGCCACCGCTAACCGCAACGCCCGCATGGGGGTGACTGCGCCAAACGCGCAAGATAACAGCCAGGGACTGCGTATGGCCCTGATGACCGCAGGCACAGAAAATGGTCTGCGCGAGCAGGAGCAAGCGCGTCAGATGGGGATTTTGACCGGTGCAGATGCCGGTCTGCGTGAAGCACTTAAAGCCGGTGGGGGGTCGTGATGGGATACGGAATTTTGGATGTCGCTGCCCAGACGCGCCAGCAGGGGATGGCAGGGCTGCGTGATGCGGCTAACCGGGAGCAGGAAGTGGAAACCGCCAACGAAAGCCTCAAGACCGCTCGCAAAGGGCAGACCATGAGCTCTATCGGGGCTGGTGCCGGGATCGGCGCGATGGTTGGCGGGCCAGTAGGTGCGCTGATTGGTGGTGGCATCGGTTTTCTGGCAGACAGTCTGTTTTAAGGGGGGGGAAGGGATGGGCATATCAGGATTGGCAGAGGGGTTCCTGGCCGGGTTCAATACCATGGACCGTTATCAGCGTGGCCAGAAAGATGACGAGCGCATGGATAAGTCCATGAGCTTGCGCGATGCCATGTGGCAGAACGAGCAGGATCGGCAGAAAGTTGCAGACGAGCGTTATCAGGAGGGCGTGGATTACTCAAAGACACGAGATGGTGTGGCGGATGCTCGCTATGAAAAGGAGTTTTCGCTCAAAGCATCGCAACTCAAAGCGGATGAAGCCCGTGCAAATGCCTATGAACGCCGTGCTTCTGCCAGCGAAGCTCGCCAACAACAGGAATATCAGTGGCAGCGTGAACAACGTGAGAAAAAACTTTTCCAACAGGAGAATCTGCCCATCATCCAGTCTGGTTGGCAGGCTGTTGCGGATGGCAAAGACCCTGGCCAGCAGTTCTGGAACGTGGTCCGCGACCCTCGCGCTGGATCATTCAACCCTGAGCGCTACCTGCAGCAGGATTATGCCGAGGCCGGCAAGACCTTTGTCACCTATGCTGGCAACCTGATGCGCCAGGCACAAGAGGGCAAGCTGGATCCCTCAACGCCGGAAGGCCACTCGATGGTTAACGATCCAAAGTTTATCAAGGCAGCTGGCACTCTCTATCAGGATGAGGTCAATAAAGGGGTGGGGGATATTGATCCGGATAGCGGCAAGACTATCACCGCTAAACAGCTCAACAATATCATGGTGACTCCGGATGGGCGCGGGGTGGTACTGGGGGTGGAAGTCACCTATGACGATGGCAGCAAGGATGTACGACCGGTCACCAATAATCGGAGCTCGTCCCCTGACGATCCCCCCAAGGTGATCCCCATCAACGACTTCTTAAAGCCTGCCTATCAGCGAGCGGCCCTCTCCAAGCACATGATTGGCAATGCCGACCAGCTGCGGGCCTCGCTAGGCCTGGCTGCAGGCCCAGATCAGGCCGGTTACAAGAAGGCCGTGACTGACCTTGAGAAGCAGCATGGCCAGAACCGGGCTCGCATCTCCTCCAGCAATACAGAGGATAAAGACCTGCAACTGGACGCGCTGGATGCCCAGCTTGAGCAGAGCAAGGCTGCGCTTGCCGACACTTACGGGATGACCAGCAAGCGTGAAGATTTGACCGCCAGCGCACCTATCAAGGAGTGGACGGGCGGCGATCCTGACCGACTGCAGTTTGTGAAAGAGGCGAACCAGCACGGTAAGCTCAATAGCCTGCTTGATAACCCGGCCAGAATGAACACCGCCTTCGAGATGTGGCGCCAGCAGGCGATCAAGAAGAAGCAAGCGGAGCAGGCAGCAATTACCGCTGGGCGCTTGCGAGACGCTTATCAGTCAATGAGTCTGGCGCAGGGTCAAAAGTGAACTTCTGCGCAAGCAGGAGGATGGTTTAATGATTTTTCGGTTGCAGATTTTCTGCAACTGGCCAAAGGCGGCACTCCGTAGAAATTGTACCGAGCGGTATGCGCGAATCAAAGACTGTACGTCGTATATGCTAGCCAAGCTGAAATCTCTAAAAGAGCAGGGCGGAAACTTAAAGTCGGTAGCCTGAGTCGTACCCCGCAGCAGGTAAGGGGGATGCGCAACAAGATTGAGCTGATCCAGTGTGACCGCACCATGAAGGCAGAGGAGAAGCGCAAGCGCATTGACGAGCTACAGGCCCGCCGCAATGACCTGGTGTATCAGGCGGTAAACAATAATCGCTTGTTCTGGGAAGAATGACATATATGATATTCCCGAAAACTAATATCTTTGCGGGGTGGTAAGTGGATTACGTTAGTCATTGGGGTGAGCTTTTTCGCCTCTATCGGTGCTGTAGCAGAATTGCAATGCTGAGGCGGAACGGGCATATGAAGTGGGTCATTACTGGCATGTCACTTTATGCTGCCATATCTATGATGGCATTTTTTACGACATATGGAAGTCTTTATAATGTAGCCATTACTGTAGTGACAGAGTTCGCAACTGCTTATGTTGTTGGCTATGTGTTTTCATGGAAAAACGGACAGAGTATTAGTGGCGCTAACTCATTGTCAGTATCTGAGCGAGAGCTCTATGCTCGCTATAGACTGTTTAGTCGAGACTTCAAATCTAATCAACAACTATCAGGAGTGCCCATAGATAATCTGATTGTATGGTATGATGCTAGGTTTATGAAAATGGAAGTTCCAAGCATACTTCAAAGCCCAATTTTTATATTGTTGCTATCTAGCCTTGTATCAATTTTTTTGTCTGTCGAGTATATAAAGAACAATAGTGGTTATGTGCTGGCAATTTCCATGTCAATCCTAATTGGTATCCTTCCATTCTTGTGGTTATTACATGGGCATATGCATTCAGAGAGGCGAAAATATTTTAATATATGTAAATTTCTTAGATGGATTGAACTGGATGGAATGCCTTCCGGTAGCGATAAGTAGATGATCTGCGGCCCTTGAATATTCACCCGTTGTGTTGGAAGGAAATGACATATTCAAGGAGGGGCGCTGCACGTGGATACTGTTTGCGTTGATAATGATGGTGGTGGCGCTCAAGGTGTTCAATTACAGCTTTACGCTGGCACTGATACCCTTTGCTGCCGGGTGTTGGTGTTTTAGCAAATCCAGCCGGAGCGATCTGGATGACTTTATGGCATTCAGCTTTTTCTTTGTCCTGGCTGGATTTTCTATTGCAGCGCTTGATCAGATTTTTTAGTTATTTTTTCTTTTATGGAGAGGCGTAAGTTAATGTCGCGGAAATAAAAGCATTTCATGTGTGATAGATAATTTTAGTTTGAAATGTATATGCAAATCGCATAGTGGTTTGGCATTTAAAAAATAACATCGCTATATATTGTGGCAAACATAAACACATACCCAAGTAATGGAATTAACACATCCGATTTATCCTTTGCTTTTGATGCTAAACATCTAAATCCAAATAATTCAAGCGAAAAAAAAGGCTATGTCCCAATTACGTGTTGCATGGGGCGCCCCAGCGCCTCATGCAAACATGCTTTGATATTTACGCCTTTTCCGTAACGCT
>NZ_JBSTYP010000080.1:0-17354 GCF_054052405.1 Aeromonas aquatilis
TGGAGCGTTACGGGAGGGGCGTGAATATCAAAGCATGTTTGCATGAGGCGCTGGGGCACCCCATGCAACACGTAATTGGGACATAGCCAAACAAAAGCCCCACCATGATGGTGGGGCTTTTTTCGGCCTGTCGGTTGATGCAGCTCCTTTACATCAGGAGAACCTGCATCACGACCGGGTTCGTTGCAATCGCCAGGCTCGCACCGCCAGCACAACCAGAGTGATGGCGGTGAGCGGCAATACAAAACCGGTTAGCGCTGCACTGAACTGACCTTGCAGCGGACTGGATGTGGCGTGGAGGATCAGCCAGCAGGTGTAGCCGATGTAGTAGGCCAGAAACAGCGCCCCTTCCCAGCGGGCGATGGTGTAACCGGTAAAGAAGATAGGCAGGCAGGCAAGCGCCACCGCAATCATTACCGGAATATCGAACTGCAGGGCGGTAGCCGACACCTCGAGTCCCCCCGGTGTCACCATAGAGGTCAGCCCCAACACGCAGAGGATGTTGAAGATATTGCTGCCCACCACGTTCCCCACAGCGATATCCCGCTCCCCGCGCAGGGCTGCGACGATGGAGGTCACCACTTCGGGCAAGGAGGTACCGGCCGCCACTATGGTCAAGCCGATGATCAGATCGCTCACCCCGAAGTAGTGGGCAATCTCCACTGCACTGCCAACCAGCAGGCGGGAGCCGAGGATCAGCAGACCCAGACCTGCGGCAATAAAGAGCAGATTGCGCAACCAGTTGCCCGCCGTACTCGCTTCACGGGTACCAAACTCCTGCTCGTACTCCGCCTGCACCGCTTTGTTTTCCCGTCGACTCTGGACAAAGAGAAACCCGGTGTAGGCGATGATGCCGGCAAACAGCAGCGCCCCTTCCAGTGGCGCAATACGGCCATCGTAGCCCAGCAACAACACCAGAAAAGAGACCACTATCATCAAGGGAACGTCGAGACGTACCAGTTGCTGGGAGACGGTCAACGGTACAATCAGTGCCGAAATACCTAAAATAAACAGCACGTTGAAAATATTGCTGCCGACCACGTTCCCCACCGCTATCCCTGCCTGCCCCTCGAGGCCAGACTGGATGCTCACCGCCAGCTCGGGAGCACTGGTCCCAAAGGCCACTATGGTCAATCCCACCACCAGTGGCGATATCCCCATCATGGTGGCGAGGCGAGATGCGCCCCGCACCAGAGATTCGGCCCCCACCACCAGACACACCAGGCCTACAGCCAACCACACCAGCGTCATCATACGGTCTCATCCTTGCCGTTAGGTTCGTTGAAATAATCACAATAAATCAGATACCTGTGCTCCAGCACAGTCAGACCACGCCATTGTAACGAGGGGCTGGTCCCCTGTCGCGGGCTCTTTTGAGTGCTGTTTATCGTGCCACTGGCAGCCCAGTCACCACTCAACCGTGCTTGATACGGGTTTCCCCCGCCACCGACACCACGGAGCGCTTGCCCTTGCGACTGATGACGAGAAGCGCCAGCACGATAAGGGCGATGCCGCTCCCCTCCACCGGCCCCGGGTTTTCCCCAAGCAGCCACCAGGAGAGCAGCACACCGGTCACCGGCACCGCCAGGGTGCTGAGGCTGGCGATCCCCGCTGGCAGTTTTTTCAACACAAACAGCCAGAGACTCCAGGCGATGGCGGTGGCGAAGATGGCGCTATAAGCCAGCGCCCCCATCACGTAGGGCTGCCAGTCGATGGGGCGTTCCGGCACCAGCCACGCCACCAGTGCCATCACGACGGTGGCATAGATCATCTGCCAGGTGGTGAGGGACATCAGATCCACCCCGGGATGGCGGGCATACATCCGCTTGGCGATGATGGCGCTGACCCCCCAGCAGATGCCGGAGAGGATCGCCAAAAGCGCGCTCTTGAGGGATTCAAGGTGTAACTGCCAGGGCTGGATCACCAGCAGCAAGCCGCAGGCAGCCACCCCGACCGCCAGATAGTGCAGCTTGCGCATCCGCTCGCCGAGAAAGAGCGCCGCGAAGATCACCACCCAGAACGGCATGGTGTAACTCAGAATGGCCACCTTGCCTGCCCCGCCGCTGACCAGCGCCCACTGGGCCAACCCCACCATGCCGCAAGTCTGGAACAGGGCGATGGCCAAGGTATAGCGAAACGGGGTGGGTGTGAGATAACGGCGCCCGCGCAGGGCCAATACCAGCAGCAGAACCAGAGATCCGCACAGACAGCGCAGGGCGGTGAACTCGAAGGCCCCCGCGTAGAGCATCACCTGCTTCATCACGATCCAGCTGTAACTCCAGATGGCGGTGAGCAGAACCAGTCCCCCCAGCGCCGCCATATTGATCTTTGTACTCATCTCTCACCACGCATTGCTCTGCCTTTCGCCTTTTGTTCCGGTGGGCCAACCCCTGGTCGGGGGTGCCATCTTACCCCTCTACTGGCGGGCTGCCCACGATCTATGGGTAAATAGCCGACGGACAAATTGCCTGCGGGCAAATCGACCTCAGCCACGGTGGCGCCCGTGCCAAAAACAACAGGGGGCCAAGGCCCCCTGTCTATCACCCCGTCATCGCTTTGCACGCTACAGGCTGATCACGGTACCGGTCTTGCCTGCGATCCCCTCGGCGGCCTTCTCCAGCAAGGTGATGAGGGATTTGCGCCCCGGCATGGAGGTCGCGAACGAGAGTGCGGCCTCCACTTTGGGCAGCATGGAGCCCTTGGCAAACTGCCCCTGGGCGATAAAGCTGTTGGCATCTCCCACGCTCAGCTGATCGAGCCACTGCACCTCGGGCTTGCCGAAGTTGATGGCGACCTTCTCCACCGCGGTGAGGATGATCAGCATGTCGGCGTCAATCAGTTCCGCCAGCTTGGCGCTGGCCCAATCCTTGTCGATCACCGCGCTGGCACCGCGCAGGTGATTGCCCTCGCGCAGCACCGGAATACCGCCACCACCGACGGTGATCACCACCTGACCGGCAGCCAGCATGGCAGAGACGGTCTCCTTCTCGATGATATCGACGGGTTTGGGAGATGCGACCACCCTGCGATAGCCACGACCGGCATCCTCTTTGAGCCGCTCCCCCTGGGCCATCAGTGCCTCGGCCTCCTCCTTGCTAAAGAAGCCACCGATGGGTTTGCTCGGGTCGAGGAAGGCGGGATCGTTTTTATCCACTTCCACTTGCGTCACCAGAGTAGCGACCGGCTTGTGGATGCCGCGCTCAAGCAAGGCCTCGCGCAGGGCGTTTTGCAGGTCATAACCGATGTAGCCCTGACTCAGGGCCACACAGACTGACATCGGCAGATGGGGAGACTTGGTCTCATGGCGGGCCGCCACCTCGAACGCCTGCTGGATCATTCCCACTTGCGGCCCGTTGCCGTGGGTGACAACCACCTCATGCCCCTGGGCAATCAGGTCGGCAATGGTGCCAGCCGTGCTCTGCACCGCCTTCATCTGCTCGGGAAGGTTGTTGCCCAGCGCATTGCCACCAAGGGCCAGTACGATTCTCTGTTTCATCTTGTTATCTCCAGTGAGGGGACAAGCCGGCGCGATACCGGCCCACCTTTCGTTGTTCACATAAGCTTGCTGATCTGCGAGTTTTGAACTGATTGTCAGCCTGCCACCGTGGGGCAAGGCGAGTGCAGCTCCGGCGCCAACGCCGGATCGAAGGGCGCTCTGGCCAAAAACCGGCCGTGACCACGTTGCCCGAGGAACTCGCCATCACGGGCCACTATCTCGCCGCGGCTCAGGGTCATCCTGATCCGGCCAGGGCAGCGCATTCCCTCGTAGGGGCTGTAGTCGCCATTATCGTGCAGGGCGGCGTGACGGATCAGGGTCTCGCCACGGGGATCCATCAACACCAGATCGGCGTCGGCCCCCGGTTGCAAGTTGCCCTTGCGCGGCCAGAGGCCAAACAGGCGCGCCGGGTTGGCGCTAGTGAGGGCCACAAAGCGGGACGGCGAGATGCGCCCTCCCAGCACGGCGTGGGAAAACAGCAGCAACATCCGGTTTTCGACACCCGGCAAGCCGTTGGGGCAGCGGCTAAAATCGCCCCCCGACAGGGTCATGCGCTGGGCATGGGAGAAGTTGCAGTGATCGGTCGCCACCGTGTCGATGTCACCCGCAGCGATACCGACCCACAGCTTGTCCTGCTCGCGGCGCGAGCGCAGCGGCGGGCTCAGCAGATAGTCGACCCCGTTCTCCTTGTAATAACACTGCTCATCGAGCAGCAGGTATTGCGGGCAGGTCTCCACCCAGACCGGCTGACCCTGACGGCGCGCCAGTTTCAGATACTCCAGCCCCAGTCCGTTGGATAGGTGGACGATATAGAGCGGGGCATTGCCCGCCAGACCCGCCAGATTGATCATCCGGGCCACCGCCTCGGCTTCGCACTCCAGCGGGCGGCTTTGCGGGTGATACCAGGGTTCATGGTGGCCTGCAGCCAACAGGGCCGCACGGCGCGCCGCGATGGCGGCATCGTTCTCGGGATGGACGGTGGCGAGCGCCCCCACCTCCTTGAGGCGGGCCAGGGCGCGCAGCACGTCGTGATCACCCAGCTTGTACTGGTAGGTGAGATAGAGCTTGAAGCTGCTGATCCCCTCCTCCTGCACCATGGCGGCCATTTCGTGGAGGATGGCGTCATCCACATGCTGAACAACGCCGTGAAAGCTGTAGTCGACCACGGCCTGATCGGCAGCGTAATCGTGATAGCGGGCCAGCTGGTGATGCAGATTGCACCCCGCCGGGCCAAATCCCATGTGATCGACGATGGTGGTGGTGCCACCACAGGCGGCGGCACGGGTACCGCTGAAAAAATCATCGCAACTGCGGGCTATGCCGACATCGATGTTGAAGTGGGTATGGACGTCGATGCCACCCGGCATCACATAGCAACCGCTGGCATCGATCAGCTCGGTCTCGCCTTCGGGCTGGATATCGGCGGCACGGGCACGGATCACCCCGTTCTCGATCAGCAGATCCTGACGATATTCACCCTGTGCATCGACCAGCACGCCGTTCTTGAGCAGCCGTTTCATCCCCACCACCTCGAATGTCTCTTCCCTTCAAACAGCAAGGCCCCGCCTCAACACTGACGGGGCACTTGCCACACTTGCAACAGCCGGGTGGCGATGGCAGTCACCGCCCGGCAGACCCCTTACTTGTCCAGCTCGGCCAGATAGAGCATGGGGATCACCGCGTACATAGCGGCGCACTTGACCAGATGCTCTTTCCAGGTCTTCTCGTTCGGGGCGTGGGCTTCCGGCTCTTTACCCGGGCCAAAGCCGATGACCGGAATACCGTGGCGACCCATGATGGAGACCCCGTTGGTCGAGAAGGTCCACTTGTCCACCACCGGCGCCTTGTTGAACAGCTGGGTGTACGCCTTGGAGAGGGTCTTGACGGTGATGTGATCCTCTTCCACTTTCCAGGTCGGGAAGTAGCACTCGGTCGGGTAGACCAGACCGGTATAGGCCGGACGATCGTACTGGTACATGGAGACTTCGGCACCGGCGGCTTTTACCGCAGGCAGCGCGCGGATCTCGTCCAGCGCACCTTGCCAGGTCTCGCCCCAGGTGAGGCGGCGGTCGATGGAGACAGCGCAGCTATCGGCCACGGCGCAACGGCTCGGGGAGGTGAAGAAGATCTCGGAGACAGTCAGGGTGCCCTTGCCGAGGAAGTCGTCATTGCCAAGGTTGTGGCTCAGCTCCTGCAACTCACCCAGGATCGGGCCCATTTTGAAGATGGCGTTGTCACCGCGCTCCGGTGCGGAGCCGTGGCAGCTGACACCCTGCACCTCGACGCGGATCTCCATGCGACCACGCTGGCCACGGTAGATCTGGCAGTCGGTCGGCTCGGTACTGACCACGAACTCGGGGCGGATCTTGCTCTGCTCGATGATGTACTGCCAGCACAGACCGTCGCAATCCTCTTCCTGCACGGTACCGGTCACCAGCAGGGTGTACTCGTCTTCCAGCCCCAGATCCTTGATGATCTTGCCGGCATAGACCATGGAGGCCATGCCGCCTTCTTGGTCAGATGCGCCACGGCCGCCGATGATCTCGTGATCTTCCATCCCCTCATAGGGGTCGAAGGTCCAGTTGGCGCGGTTGCCGACACCGACGGTATCGATGTGGGCATCCATGGCGATCAGGTGCGGGCCGTGGCCGATATAGCCCAGCACGTTGCCCATGGGGTCGATCTCGACCTTGTCGAAGCCGACCTTCTCCATCTCCTGCTTGATACGCAGCACGACGCGTTCTTCATCGCAGCTCTCGCTCGGGATGGCGATCATGTCGCGCAGGAACTGACTCATCTCGGCCTTGTACTGGTAGGCCTTCTCCAACACCATTTCAAACGGAATTTGCTTGCTCATTGTGATTCTCCATAACAACTGAGAGTGCACGGCCTGTTCATCGGCAGCGCCCTGTGCCCGTTACCGCGCCCCGTTGGCGAGGCGCGATCAGTTCTTTAATTCGTGTCTCTGCTCTCGCAGGGAGTGGCCCGCTACGGGAATTACTCGCAGGCCGGGTGTTTGCCTTCCCACACCACTTCCCGGTAGTGCTTCACATCGGTGTCCCCTTCGGTGTTGATGATCAGCACCACGGAGTCGCGACTTAGCCCCAGACGTTCCATCAGCGCCGCGCGATCCGGGTGGTGACGCACCGCCGCCAGCACACCGGTGCCGACCGAGCCGGATTCGCCTGAGAGGATGCGGGGATCATTGCCAAGGGGGTTGCCCAGCACCCGCATGCCCAGCGCCGACACCTTGTCGTGGCAGGAGATGAACTGGGTGGTGCAGCTCTTGAGCAGCGGCCAGCCGAGCGGGTTGGGCTCACCGCAGGCGAGACCGGCCATGATGGTGCGCATGTCGCCCCCCACGTTGACCATCTCCCCCGCGACACCGGAGCGGTAGATGCAGTCGGCCTGATCCGGCTCGACCACGATACTGTGCAGGTTTTTCGCCCCGAAGCAGTCCACCAGATAACCGAGCACCCCGCCCGCCAGCGCACCTACGCCAGCCTGCAGCAGTACGTGGGTCGGCTGCTTGATGCCCATTCCCTGCATCTGCTCGACCGCTTCGTCGGCCAGAGTGGAGTAACCCTGCATGATCCAGGTCGGGATCTTGGTGTAACCCTCCCAGGCGGTGTCCTGCACTATGTGCCAACCGCGCTCTTCCGCCATCTTCATGGTCAGGCGCACGGTGTCGTCATAGTTCATGTCGGTGACGATGCACTCGGCACCGAGGTTGAGGATGTGATCCACCCGCTCCTGGGCAGAGCCCTTGGGCATATAGACCACCGCATGCTGACCCACCTGCTTGGCGGCCCAGGCAACGCCGCGACCATGGTTGCCATCTGTGGTGGTGGCGAAGGTCATCGGCTCCTTGATGGTGCGTTTGATCAGATCGAAGGAGAAATCCTCGATGGCCACCCCGTATTTTTCACAGAGCAGGTTGGCGATGGCATAAACGCCACCCAGCATCTTGAAGGCATTGAGGCCAAAGCGCTTTGACTCGTCCTTGACCAATATATTTTTCACCCCGATATAGGCGGCCAGCTCTTTCAGGTCGCACAATGGGGTCGGCTCATAACCGGCCAGTTTTTTATGAAAGGCACGAGCCTTTTGTGCTTCAACACGGGAAAACAGCGGTGATGGCTCGGCGGTAAAAAAGCGGTTATCGGCAATATCCATCTTCAGCGAAAATTGGGACATGCTTACCTCACTAAGCGTTACCTGACAAAGAGCTGCCTCGCCGGGAGATCCGTTATTCAGATACCACGGGGAGAAAACTCGAAATAATGAATTCAACAGCGCGGGCAGGATGAATATTCACCCTGCCCACACTACTATTTATTTAACGCGCTTTTGCGCCTCTTTAATCAGATTCTCCAAGGTTTCTGCCGGGGCGGAGAATTTACGGGCCATGATCATCGCAGCGATAATATATGGCTTCCAGCTCGCCTCTTTGTAAGTGGCAATACGGTATTTCTCGAATACCCCTTCGGTCACTTCACCCTCTTTGCAGGAGACACCGGAAATATCGGCGGGCAGGCAGTGCATATAGAGCGCTTCGCCACCCTTGGTGAGCTTCATCATCTCCTCGGTGCAGTGCCAATCCTTGTGCTTGGCGTTCTGTTCCAGGCAATGTTTCTCCAGATCTTTCAGGCCGGCGTGGTCGTTGGCACGCAGCAGTTCGGTGCGCTGCTCCATCACCTTGTAGGGGGCCCAGGACTTGGGATAGACGATATCCGCGTCCTTGAACGCCTCTTCCATTGAGGTAACCTGACGGAAGCTGCCGCCGGAGGCCTTGGCATTCTCCTTGGCCACTTCGATCACGTCCGGGATCAGGTCATACCCTTCCGGATGGGCCAGGGTCACGTCCATACCGAAGCGGGTCATCAGGCCAATGATGCCCTGCGGCACGGAGAGCGGCTTGCCGTAGCTCGGGGAGTAGGCCCAGGTCATGGCAATCTTCTTGCCCTTGAGGTTCTCCAGGCTGCCGAAGTGCTCCTGCAACCAGGCGAGATCAGCCATCGACTGGGTCGGGTGATCAATGTCGCACTGCAGGTTGACCAGTGCCGGACGCTGGGGCAGTACCCCCTTCTCGAACCCTTCATCCAGTGCCGCGCCCACTTCGCGCATATAGGCGTTACCGGCACCGAGGAACATGTCGTCACGGATGCCGATGGCATCGGCACAGAAGGAGATCATGTTGGCGGTCTCACGGACGGTCTCGCCGTGGGCGATCTGGGATTTGCCCTCATCCAGATCCTGCTGGGCCAGACCGAGCAGGTTCAAAGCAGAGGCGTAAGAGAAGCGGGTTCGGGTGGAGTTATCGCGGAAAACCGAGATACCGAGCCCGCTGTTAAACAGCTTGGTAGAGATATTTTCAGCGCGCAGGGTCTTGAGAGATTCGGCCAGTTTTAATACCAACTCCAGCTCCTGAGGAGTTTGCTCCCAGGTCAGCAGAAAATCTTTTTCATGCAGGTTGGATTTGAGTGCTTTGATCTCTTTGATTAATTCGTTAACTGCTTTCATCGTTCGCCCCAATCATTGGATGAGATATGGATAGCTCCCCTTTCACTCACGATGTCACCAGCATCCCGGTTGTGGGTGAGCTCATCGGTTAGCGTCGATGTAAGGCAATCAATAACCGTGCCAAACTAAAAAAATGCAAAAAAACAGCGACCGGTTACAAAAGTGTGTGACCGCCCCCACAAAAAAAGCACGTCATATATAAATTTATGCAATTAATAGCCAAATAATCCAGCGACCCCCTGGCATGGCCCATTGAACGTCATCTGAGTGATGTCTCTATTCAGGTGATAATTATCATCAGACGCCAGTTTCATGGGTTGAAATGATATAGCCCTGGTGAGCATTATCATTATGATAATGCCCTACAGCGTATTGATATATCCTTCAGTTGCGGTTTTAGCCATTCACCAGACACTCTCCCTGTCAGCCTGCGGCGCATCGTCAGCCTTCCCCGCTGGCCACCATTGGTTTGCAGTGCTACCGTCATTAGGCTTGGTATGCATCTGCACAACACTAGGCACAGGTATCCTTGTTCACTGGCGCGCACCCGCCTGTGTACCCATGACAGACATCTTTGATGGAGTAACTATGTCCAGACGCACGGCGCTATTGATCACCATGTCCCTGCTCGGCATCACACCGGCACACGCTATCAATGCCAAATATGCCGAGCAGCTGGAGCGATCCGGCTGTACCCAGGTTACCGAGGCACAGGGTTGTGACATTCACAAAACCAAAGCGGAAAATGCCAAAGCGGGATTTGGCGCAACGGCCCCGGCTGCGAATGGTGGTCTGAATCTCAGCTATGAGCAGAAGCTGGAGCGCTCGGGCTGCACTCAGGTGAGCGAGCTCAATGGCTGCGATATCAACAAAACCAAGGCTGAGAACGCGGCTGCCGGTGTTGGCAATGCTCCGGCTGTGGCAACCAGCAGCAGCCCCTATGCGGGCAACTGGATCGCCACCTTCCCCCAAACCGGCGCCACCGTGGCCAATATCCGCATCGATGGCAAGGATCAGGTGTGGGTCAACGACAAGAAGGTCAATGCCAAGAAATCCGATGGCGCGCTGGTGTTCAAGGATGGCATGGTCATCTACACCATTCAGGGGGATCGCCACATCAAGGGTGAAGATGGCTGGGTCGATAACGATGCCGGCACCAAGGGGCCTATCAACGCCAAGTGAGCCGCTAACCACGAAATGACGGGGAGCGCAGGCTCCCCGTTTCAACCCTGATTGCCCATCGCGTCCAATGACCAGCTCCGCCAGTGAGGGGCCAGAATCAATACCTCCTGCTCCAGCCAAGTCCCGTCTGTGATCAGTTTCTCAAGCCAGGGAACGCCTGCCGACGTGCCATGACCACCGACCTGATCAGCCGGCTTCGTCACACGCCAGGGCACCTTGCCACTGTCCGTCGCAAAGGTGCGTACCGGACGAGCGTAGTGATCCAGATAAGGCCACAGCTCACAGGGGAGCCAGAGCATGGCAGGACGCTGTAGCTCACGCGCCAGCTCGATGGCAATGTCGATACCCCGTTGATCGAGATCGCCGAAATGGGCCCACTGCACGCCCGCAGGCAACAGCGGGATCAGCCGTTTGGCCAGGGTAGTATTGCGACCCGGGGCAAACAGCAGTAGTTGCCCGGGTTGCAGCGGGTAGTCGACAAAGGCCCCCTTGTTCTCCACCGTAATGACGCGATCACCTTGCCAACCGATGGCTGCCAGCGTTATCAATGCCCGCTCCGGCAAGACCAATTCACCCAGCAGCTCCATGACCGCCGTCATATCGTGCTGCTGACCGTGCCGATCGACCAGAGAGAGCGGTTCGAGGGTGCGGATGCGGATCACCTCATCTTGCGTGAGCTTCAAATCCGCAAGCAGTGGCGCTGCAAGGGATGCTGAACGGAAATGCTTGCTGTCCCCATGCCAGAGAGCGAAAAAGCAGGCCTGATTGAGCCGTGCTGGCAAACTCACCCCAAGACTTTGCAACTGCTCACGCTTATCCGGCTCGGGGGGCACCACCTGCGCCAGCTGTCTGATCAGATAAGCCCGTCCCGCCTCAGTCAATATATGACGAGCGCTACGCCCTAAAGGTCTTAACCCACAATTCGTCTGCAACAACTCCTTCAGCTTGCGGCCATGCCTGCTCTCAAGGGAGCAACCCTTCTCGTTCTGGCTATCGAGCAACTTTGCACAGAGCTCCTGTACCCGAACCTCATCAAACAGCGACATCCTTATCCTCCCCTCATCACGTCATATGACGCAGTAGAGGTGATTTTCCCCACCGTTACCGTGACCGGCTTCGCAAGGGTCTATCATCAGCCCCTTTTGATCCCGGATCACACTCTCTGGTACTGGTAAACCCGAGCCAAACCGCGCAAGCTGATTAATATGCCGCCCCCCAAGCGACCCCTTTTTTGATGGACTTCCACAAGGCGTGCCCATGACCGATACCACAGAAAAGTCCCCCTCCTCCTGGCATATCTCGGATATCCGCGAGCTGGCGCAACTGCTGACCCTGGCGCTGCCTGCCGCGGTAGAGATCACCGAAGCGGTACATCAGGCAGTGCTCAGTGGTATGGGGATCAAGGGACGGGATGAGGGGAAGACATCCGGGATCACCGGACTGGTCTACAAGGGGGTTCACGGCGCGGCCAATACCCTGAGCAGCGGCATCAACGGATTGCTGACCCGGCTGCCGCCGACCCCGCCACTGCACCATATTCCCGAGACGCCCAAACGCGCGGCCCTGATCGCCACACTCAACGGCGTATTGGGGGACAAGCTGGTCGAGCACCACAATGCTCTCGCCACCCCCATGACCCTGCGCTATCAGGGCAAGCCCCTCGATTGGCAGGCGATGCCAAAGGATCTACCCCGCGAGGGGCGGGTGCTGCTGATGATCCATGGCCTGTGCATGAACGATCTGCAGTGGCAGACCGAGCATCAAGGCAAGCCGGTCAATCACGGGGATCAACTTGCCAACGAGCTTGGCTATCAGCCTCTTTACCTGCGCTACAACTCAGGCCTGCCCATTTCACAAAACGGGCAGCAACTTGCCCTGTTGCTGGAACAGCTGTTCGCCCACTGGCCGGGAGAGCTCAAAGAGATAACGATAATGGGCTACAGCATGGGGGGACTGGTTGCCCGCAGCGCCTGCCACCATGCCGGCGTGGCCGGGCTCACCTCGCCTGCGCACCTTGCCAACCTGATATTTCTCGGCACACCACACCACGGCGCACCGCTCGAGCACGCCGGTCACTGGCTGGAGCAGTTGCTGCCCACCACCGCCTACAGCGAGCCCTTCGTCAGGCTGGCGCGGCTGCGCAGTGCTGGCATCAAGGATCTGCGCCACGGCAAGGTGATCGAGACGCTCGCCGCACCCGACCCCGCAGTGCCCTTGCGCGATCCCCGCGTCCCACTCCCCTTGCCCGGCGGCGTCAACTGCTATGCCATTGCCGCGACCACTGCTACCAAGCGCAGCCTGCTGGCCGACCGGCTGATTGGCGATGGACTGGTGCCGCTACGCAGCGCCCTCGGCCAGCACAGCGAGGCGCGCCATCAGCTGGCCTTTCTGCCCGCCCATACCCTGATTGTCTATCGCACCAGCCATATGGCCCTGCTCGGCAGCCCGCTGGTAAGCCAGCAACTGCTGCGTTGGCTCAGCCCCTTGCAGTTATAGCGAGCTGGCTATTAAAGCAACAGAGTGCTGGTTCACAAAGGAGCCCTGTGGCACTCTGGGACGTCAAAGGGAAGACCCACACTGACACCTCATGTGTCCCCACTGCAAAGGAGCGCCACCGATGGCCAAAGCAAGCAAGAAAGAGATCAAGAAGAAGATCGCCGCTCGTCTTGAGAAAATTGCCAAGCATGAAAGCAAGATCAAGAAGCTGAAGAAGGCCCTGAAGTAGGGCCCACCGCATAAGAGAAACCGCCAGCTGGCGGTTTTTTCATCCCCTTTTCGCCCCTTTACCATCGTTTTGATACCAATGGCCTTGATGTAAACGCCTCAAGCGCACCTCAGCAGAACAACCCAGCTGAAACCACGCACGTTCTCATCGCTGATATTTGGTCTAACAGCGCCAATCGGGCGCCGCATGCTGTGCTCGCAGCAACTAGCCTTGGAGGCAGTGTTTGATATGAGCCAGCAGTGGAGCGCCATATGTTTTCTTACACCCTCACCTTCAAAGATGATGTCGACCGCCTGACCGCCCCCGAGCAGGAGGTCTCCTTGCAAAGCCCTGCCCAGGCGGGGGATTTTATTATCCTCTCCGACGGTAGCCGCCATCAGGTGATGTTTGTCACCCACAGGGCCCACTACAGTAGCCTCTATCTCGATAAAGGGGTCAGGGTGCCACAGAGTTAGTGGCTATCGCCTTCAATTGATGGGGCTGAGTGAAATATTCACGCAGTTGACATAATAATCATCGCATCATGTCAATGTTCCTTTATCTCTATCACGATATATCTGAGGAAGTGCGATGAAAAAATACAACATTGTCTTATATCAAATTCAATTTATTTAGCCACGAAAAAGCAAATCATACCTCACAAAAACGAACCACCATCACTCAATATCATTGACCACATCCTTGGTCCGTTATAACAATTACTTTGCTGAACATATTTATTCGCAAGTCATTATTAGTGATGGAGTTATCACAATGAATAAAGTTATCTTACCCATAGCATTAATTACCTGTGCCACGCTCGCTCACGCAGAGTCCAGCACTATTATCAACGGTCTGGATTTTGGTCCATTAGCTCAGTTGGCTGGCACATGGAAAAGCACCGATGCTGGTGGTGTAGATGTAGCACCCGGCCAAGAGGGTAGCAAAGTTGGCAAAGGGGGGCCAGCAGTGGAACCCTTTTACGAAGTCATTACTTTTGAACCGGCTGCCGATGCTAAAAATGCCAGCGAACAATATCTGGTAGCCATGTATTACAAGCAGGAAGTATTCAGAAAAAGTGATAATGGGAAATTTCATGACCAACGCGGTTATCTGATTTATGACAAGACCAATCAGCTTGTTTACAACTCATACTGTATACCTCGTGCAGTCTGTATGGTCACTGAAGGCAAAGCGGGTAACAAAATCGAGTTCAAGACGGGCAAGCGCGGTATTGCGGAAAGCAATTATATGACCATTAATGATTCCACCGCGGATTTCTCGATGACTCTGGACTTCTCAGAGAAAGATCTCCTCAAATACAGTCAAACCACCAACCTGATGGTGTATGGCAAGCCATTCGCACACTCCGATAGTGCATCCCTGACCAGAACCAATTGATGTTTCATGGCCAAGGTATTCATTATCTTGGCTTTTTTATATTCGTCGATAATCTATCCTGATGGCATCCCTATCCCACTCGGGATTGAGCACACCGGCATACCAGAGTGTCAGAATGACATCCATCTGATTGTTATGCTTGACAACCTTGCCGCTCTTACAGGCCGAGATCACCTCCAGCCATAACTGCTCGGGATTGATCGGTTTGGTAATATCCTTGTGTGACAATAAATCAATGGCAGCCAATACATATGCTCTTGTTTTGGTCGCAGCTACATAATGAACTGGCATGATGCAACTGATACAACCAAGACTGCAAAGAGTCAGAAAAGTTACCTTTGGATTATTTTTAAATTTCCCTGTACTGATATCATCACCAAATGCTTCAGCAATAGCCATATCCCAAGCGGTGACATGACCGTAATTATTCTGTACCATCAGATGAACAGCTCTCAGCGCTGCACCACCGTATTTACCATAGATAATCATCACTAATCCCTCCGTTTGCCACATAGTAAAACCAAACAGGCGAGATAAGCTAAAATAAATATCAATCACGACCATCGATTTTTTCCATTGATAACAAATCTATTTTTAGCTGAATTAAATATTGATCCATATCAATGTTATATTTTTATCTACCGAAAGGCTGACTGATCGATGTCAACCTCCCAATATCATTCATCAACATCTATTTTCGTGTATAAACAGGTTCACCCAGCCTACAGGGCGGGAGCAGACTTTGTTAAATCAAGTAACAAATATGGCATTTGATCGCAAAACACCCTATCGGTGAGTAAATAGCACTCAGTTTTACTTCGCGGTATGAGTGGTATTTATACGCATAGCTGGCATTTTGACCTGGTTGTTCATTTTTTAGGTTAGTGTGCTCTCGCCCTGGCCCAACTTGAGAGCTGGCGATACTTGTTCAAATGGCGTCATCAAATACCTCGTCAAAACGGGTCAGCATCTCCGCCGGGGTTTTGATGGCAGGAATGGGATACTCCTGCTTGAAGGGGTACTTCATCTGGTTGGCAAGGGCCTGATGATCCCGGGCTTCTGCCGCATCGACCAACTGCTGCACAAAGGGGCGATATTCGGCCGGCAGCTGCTCTTCGTCGGCTGATACGGGGAGTGCGACCCACAATGTTCCCAGCAGCAACGCAGCACATAAGCCATAACGCCCCTGTCCTCCTTTGCTATTGCGGCCAAACAGCACCCTGACATTCCATCTTGCCACTTTCATTCTGCCTGCTCTCCACATAACTAAAACGGCCAGCCACTATCTGCAAACATTAGCTGGCGGACTTGAGAGTTTTTTTAACTCGCTTGAGTGCCATCTGCCGCTTGAGCGGTGACAGGTAATCAATGAACAAGTTGCCATCCAGATGATCAATTTCATGCTGCATGACAATGGCCAAAAAATCGCTGCTTTCAATCGTAATCGGATTGCCTTTTCGATCCAGTGCAGAGACCACCACCGAGCTGTAACGCTCGACATCCGCGTAGTAATCCGGCACGGAGAGACATCCCTCTTGCCCAAACACCTTTTCAGTACCGCTTATCACTTGTGGATTAATCAAAACCAGCGGCTGATCCCTGCTCTCGGACAAATCGATAATAACGATTGCCTCTTTACGCCCGACTTGAGTCGCGGCCAAGCCGATACCATTTTCGGTGGCATACAAGGTCGCCAGCATGTCATCGATCAGCACCTGCGCGGCAGCGATATCCTCAACTCGCTCGGCCTTGAGCCTCAACCTGGGGTCTGGCGTCGTCAAAATATCCAAAATTGCCATACAACTCTCCATTAACCATTTTTTTCAATCCGAGGTCACAACCCAACGGCCGGGACATGGAGACAAACGCCTGATCCTCTTCTACCACTTGGTAGTCAAGGCGTTGATAAAACCGTATCGCCCCATGGTTGCCTGTGAAGCTGGACAAGGTGACCCGGCATTTCCCCTCACGCTCAGCCTCCTGATGAAGCCGTTCCATCACGGCAGCGCCAAGCTGCCGCCCCTGATACTGAGGGAAAATGATCAGCAAATGAACATGCTGGGCATCCTCATATGGCTTGCTACATAACAAACCAATGCGTTCTCCCCCATGCAAGATCCACGAAAACCATTGCGGCAGATAGGAGCTGGTTAGTCGCTCGCGTTGAAATTGGTCATCCCAGCCAAAGAGCGACTCAACATAGGGAAAAATCCCCTGTTTCACGGCAGTAAAGACCTGCTCAAATTCACTCTGAGGTACATCTACAAGCTCAATACCCATTCTCGTCCTCCCTGCCCACCTCATATCGACGCGCTGATGGTCAGCACCATCGTTTGGTATGCCTTCCTGCGATAGCAGGTTATACCACTGAACTTGAGCCCAAATTAAACTCTCATTTGGATATCTTATCCGTTAACAGGAAGATGAAAACATCTTGGATATAAACAGGAGAGAGTAATTAAAAATCAGAGGATTAGTAGATGCAGGCTGGCAAAAGACTGGCGTGATAACTTGCTTGAAACGCATCTTATCTCGCACTTGAGATATGAATAAAAAATCGGGCCCCCTGGCCCGAATGGATTAAGAGTAGCTGACCTCATCCAGGAAAATAAGCTGCAATGGCTCTGCAAGCAGAGACTCAGCCTGAGCGGCAAAGGCCTGAAAATAGTCAGTCTGACAATGGTTATCCAACGCGGCTTGGCTGACGAATGCCTCACGCATGTAAAAGGTGCCTGGCTCATCCCGCAATTCAAACAGCACATAGTCCAAGTTACCCGGTTCGTGCCGAGTAGGCTCAATAAGCTTGATCAACTCCCGGCGCAGCTGCTCCCTCATACCGGCTCTAGCTTTAAGCACTGCGATGGACACAAGTTTCTCTTCATTCATCTTCATCTGCTCCGTTATCAGATCAATCATTCAAGTATTTCGATTGGGTGTACCTCTTGGATACGGAGCAGTGTATGAGGTGTCCTGACAAGATCGGACAGTCCCGGATCAAGCAGCCTGAGCAGTTCTCCAATACCTCTTGTTAAACTCCGCCGGGCTGAC
>NZ_JBSTYP010000081.1:0-16915 GCF_054052405.1 Aeromonas aquatilis
CGTTACGGGAGGGGCGTGAATATCAAAGCATGTTTGCATGAGGCGCTGGGGCACCCCATGCAACACGTAATTGGGACATAGCCTTTTTATTTGGCCCCTCCGGGGCCAAATTATCTTCTGCTGGCAGGACGTCGGTGATCTCACCGCAGGATGAGGGTGACTTTTTTTGGGAAGGGGTAACAGCCCGACCATTCCTCGTACGAGGCCCTATCGGCAAGCCCGGCGCAGAACGGGATTGCCATCAATTTATCCGGGGATCGGATAAACAAAATCAAAGAAAAGGGAGAAAAAATGAAAGGATTAACTTTGGCATGCGCCCTGTCGGCGGCTCTGGTCGGTGTTTCATTCGGTGGTCCGGTACAGGCGCAGGAGCGCTTCGTGACCATCGGCACCGGCGGTCAGACCGGTGTCTACTACGTGGCGGGCCAGTCCATCTGCCGCTTCCTCAATCGCGGCGCAGCCGATCACCAGATCAAATGTAACGCCCCGGCCAGTGGTGGCGGTGTCGCCAACGTCAACGGCATTCGCAGCGGCGAATTCAACTTCGGCATCATGCAATCCGACCACCAGTACAAGGCGATGAAAGGGCTGCCGCCGTTCCAGGCCGAGGGGGCCATGGATGACATCCGCGCCGTCTTCTCCCTGCAGAGCGAAGTGTTCACCATCCTGGCTCGCCGCGATGCCAAGATCGCCAGCTTCGACGATCTGAAAGGCAAGCGCGTCAATATCGGCAACCCGGGCTCCGGCCAGCGCGACACCATGGAAGAGATCATGGCGGTCAAGGGCTGGAAGAAGGGTGACTTCGGTCTGGTCTCCGAGCTGAAACCGGCCGAACAGGCCTCCGCCCTGGGTGACAACAACATCGATGCCATGAGCTACTTCGTGGGTCACCCGAACGGTGCCATCCAGGAAGCCTCCACCACTACCGACGCGGTACTGGTGCCTGTGACCGGCGCCGACATCGACAAGCTGCTGGCCGAGAAGAGCTACTACAGCAAGGCCGAGATCCCGGGCGGCATCTACAAGGGCAGCGACAAGCCGACCCCCTCCATCGGTGGCAAAGCGGTGCTCTCCACCAGTGCCAAGGCAGACCCTGAAGTGGTCTATCAGCTGGTCAAGTCGGTGTTCGACAACCTGGATCGCTTCAAGCGCCTGCACCCGGCCTTTGCCGACCTGAAAGAGGCCGACATGATCAAGGTGGGTCTCTCTGCTCCACTCCATGAAGGGGCTGCCCGCTACTACAAAGAGCGCGGCTGGCTCTGATTGAAGGCCACGGGGCCTTTGTCACTCTCTTCGACACCCGTCTGCCGCCTGATTGCGGGGGCGGGTGTCGCTCTTGTTGTACTCGTTGGCACAAGTTAACCCTATGCAAGATAAACAACTCTCTACCGAGGAACTGATCGCCCAAGATGTGGGCGCTCGCCTGCCGCTGGGCCCGCTGGGCTGGCTCATCACCACCCTGGCGCTGGCCTGGTCCCTGTTCCAGCTCTGGATCGCCTCGCCACTCCCCTTCATGGTGGGCTTTGGCGTACTCAACGACACAGAGACACGCGCCATTCATCTCACCTTTGCCCTGTTGTTGGCCTTCCTGGTATTTCCGGCATTTCGCTCCTCGCCCCGGGATCGGGTGCCCTTTGGCGATATCGCCCTTGGCCTGATTGCGGCGGGGGCTGCCTCCTACCTGTTCGTCATGTACGAGGCACTGGCCCTGCGTCCGGGTACCCTGACGACCACTGATCTGGTGACCGCCTGTATCGGCATCCCGCTGCTGCTGGAAGCGGCGCGCCGGGCCCTGGGCCCCGCACTGGCGGTGATTGCCATCGTATTCCTGATTTACAGTCTGGCGGGCCCCTGGATGCCGGGGTTATTGGCCCATCGTGGGGTCAGCTTTACCGCGCTGGCCAACCACCAGTGGATCACCACCGAAGGGGTGTTCGGCATCGCCCTTGGCGTCTCCACCAGCTTCGTCTTCCTGTTCGTGCTGTTTGGCGCCCTGCTGGAGCGAGCCGGTGCCGGTCACTACTTTATCCAGCTCGCCTTCAGCCTGCTCGGTCACCTGCGCGGCGGCCCGGCCAAGGCGGCAGTGGTCGCCTCCGGCTTGACCGGTCTGATTTCCGGCTCGTCGATTGCCAACGTGGTGACCACCGGCACCTTCACCATCCCGATGATGAAGAAGGTGGGCTTCAGTTCAGAGAAAGCAGGGGCGGTGGAAGTGGCCTCCTCGGTCAACGGCCAGATCATGCCGCCGGTGATGGGGGCAGCCGCCTTCCTGATGGTGGAGTATGTAGGCATCCCCTATGTGGAGATCATCAAGCACGCCTTCCTCCCTGCCTCCATCTCCTATATAGCGCTGCTCTACATCGTCCATCTGGAGGCGCTGAAACTGGGCATGCAGCCCATCGGCAACCATCAACCCAAACCCTGGCTGCGCCGCCTGACCGGCTTTGCCTTTGGCGCGGCCCTCATCAGCGGCCTGTCGCTGGCGGTCTACTATGGCCTCGGCTGGCTCAAACCTGCTTTGGGTGACTACGCCCTGCCGGGGATCTCGGTACTGCTGACTGCCACCTATGTGGCCCTGTTGAAGATCGCCGCCAGCAACGAACCGCTTGCGGCAGAAGACCCCGACAAGCCGCTCACCGAGTTGCCCGATACCCGTGCCGTGCTGCTCTCCGGCCTGCACTTCCTGCTGCCGGTGGTGGTACTGGTGTGGTGCCTGATGGTAGAGCGCCTCTCGCCGGGGCTGTCGGCTTTCTGGGGTACAGTGATGCTGGTGATCATCCTGCTGACCCAGCGGCCACTGCTCAACTGGCTGCGCCAGGACGGCAAGCATGACTACGGCACCGTCGCTGACGGCGTGGTGGATCTGCGGGAAGGGCTGGTCGCCGGTGCCCGCAACATGATCGGTATCGGCATTGCCACCGCCACTGCGGGGATTATCGTGGGTGCGGTTTCCCAGACCGGAGTCGGTCTGGTGCTGGCGGATCTGGTGGAGTTCCTCTCCATGGGCAACCTGCTGCTGATGCTGATGCTCACCGCCCTGTTGAGCCTGATCCTCGGCATGGGGCTGCCGACCACGGCCAACTACATCGTCGTCTCCAGCCTGCTGGCGCCAGTGGTGGTAACGCTGGGGCAGCAAAACGGGCTGATCGTGCCGCTTATCGCAGTGCACCTGTTCGTCTTCTACTTCGGCATCATGGCGGATGTGACGCCGCCGGTGGGGCTGGCCTCCTTCGCGGCAGCGGCTGTCTCCAAGGGCGATCCCATCAAGACCGGGATCACCGCCTTCTACTACAGCCTGCGTACCGCGGCGCTGCCGTTCCTGTTTATCTTCAACACCGATCTGCTGCTGATCGACGTGGACTTCGCCCACGGGGTGCTGATCTTCATTGTGGCGACCATCGCCATGCTGATCTTCGCCGCCGCCACCCAGGGCTGGTTCCTGGTGAAGAGCCGCTGGTACGAGAGCGTGCTGCTGTTGCTGGTCGCCTTTACCCTGTTCCGCCCGGGTTTCTGGATGGACATGGTGCACGACCCCTATCGCGAGACCCCGCCTGCCCAGCTGGCCCAGACCATGGGTGAAGTGGAGGCGGAGAGCACCCTGCGGCTGCGGATCCTCGGTGAAGATGCAGTGGGCAAACCGCGCAAGTTCACCCTGCTGGTCGCGGTACCGGAAGGGGCAACAGGCGAGGAGCGGCTGGCCAATCTGGGGCTGAGCCTCTATGAGCAAGATGGCAAGACGCTGATCGACAACGTCACCTTCGGTAGCCCGGCGGCCACCATGGGGCTGGAGTTCGATCAGGAGATCCTCACCGTCAAGGCGCCGACCGAGCGCTGGACCAAGGAGTGGATGTGGATCCCGGGCTTCCTGCTGTTCGGGGTGATCGTCTGGCTGCAGCGTCGCCGCAGCGTCAAGGTTGGTTAATCCACCGAGCAGATGAGACCGAGGGCCGCTATTGCGGCCCTCTTTTTATTGCCTTGTTATTGCCTTGCCCTCTGCGGCTCTTGCGATGAGCAACAGTCATGGAAAAGGTAAACGGTGGCGAGCGGCCAAAAAAGTGGGGTGACATGTCCATGTCACCCCCTCGCAAATAGCATGTTCCATATTGGAGTCCGGCCACACCGGGTCTCTGTTTCACTTTCCGATAGTTCGCGACCCACCTGAAGTGCGCGCCAATTGCAGCGATGCAACTGGCCAGCTACCCGTTACAACCTTCGTCCACACGGCAGACAAGCCGCCGTGTTTGTCCTTGCAACTGAAATATTACGCATAAAAACAAAATAAAAAACGTTTTTATGCCAGTTCCATTCACATCAGAGTACAAAAAACAGCCTTATCATCACCACTAAATTGTTATAAAACAGTAAGATACATTCACGCATGGTTATTCACCCGCAGAGGGCATCAGCAATGACTTACAAGGCTTTGCGAGATCTCGCACAAAAAATGGCCGCCTTACAGCCAACGGCGCAGGGGCAACCAGTCGCTCAGGCGGGCTATCAGTCGCCTTGACCACCCCTCGGGTTTGCGCGGCAATCCACCCGCCTGCTCCTGCCAGCGAGCCAGCCACATTCGCAGCGCCTCGCAGATCGGCGGACAGTGCAGATGCAGCATCAGCTCGGTATTGAGAAACAGCGAGCGGGGATCGAGGTTGAGGCTGCCAAAAAGCGCCCGCACCTCTCCCAGCAGGATCAGCTTGGCGTGCAGGCTGCCGTGGCCATGGTCAAACTCGGCGACCCGGATCCCGCGCCGCAACAACCAGCCGAGATAACGCTGATAGGCACCATAGACCAGTGGCACATCGGTGCTGGCCAGCGAGTTGGTGAGAATGTCGATGGCGACCCCCTGCTGGCGCAGCCGTGCCAGGCGGTGCCGGAACCCGCGGGTCAGGATGAGGTAAGGGGTCACCAACCCCAGCGAGCCGGGATTGTCAGCCAGCTGGCGCCAGAGCTGACGGGCGGTGGTGGGACGGGAGATTAGCCCCTTGCCGGGACGGTCGAACCACACCTCTGCCCGCCCCTCATGCCACTGCAGCGGCACATCGCTCTCGTCAAACAGCGCCGCGGGCAGATCATAGACCGTCGCCACAGCCGGATCCGTCATGGTGAACAGGAAGTCGTTGACCACCTCAATTTCGGCGGGCAGCAGCTCGCGGCGCAGCAGATGGCGGATGGGGTGACTCCAGCGGCTGTGCCAGAACTGCTCGAACCCCTGCGCCATCTGCTGGCACAGCCCCCCCTGACAGGCGAGATCGAGATCCACGAAGGGAGCCTGCGGATCCAGACCGAAGTAGCGATCGCCGATGTTGCGCCCGCCAATCAGCGCCAGCTTGCCATCCACCAGCAGCAGCTTGTTGTGCATCCGGTGGTTGATGCGGCGAAAGCTGAGCAGCCCCTCCAGCAACAGTGCCAGCGGGCGCCAGCCCCGCAGCCAGAAGGGGTTGAATAGCCGCACCTCGATCCCCGGGTAGTGAGCCACCATCTCCAGAAAGCGGTTGTCACCGGCATAGAGATCATCCACCAGCAGCTGTACCTTGACGCCGCGCCGGGCAGCATGAAGCAGCTCGCTCAGCAGCAGCTTGCCGCTGCTGTCCTCCTCCCAGCTGTAGTACTGCGCCTGGATCCGCTCGCGGGCATGGCGGATCCAGTGACAGCGCACCTTGAGTGCCAGCAGGGGATCGTCGAGCAGGGCAAAGGATCCGGGGATCATGGTGTCATCCTGCTGTCATGGCCGGGTGTCATAACGCTGGCGAGCCTCTTCACATATTCAAAAGGAGTTGCTGATGGAACTGCATGATACCCCGATGTTGCGCTATCTGGGTCAGCTCAGCCAGCCAGATCTCATCCCGGCCACCGGCCCCGCCCACTGGTTTTTGCAACACAGAGACAGCGGCTGGCCCTTACCGCCAGAACAGACAGCACAGCCACTTAACCGGCTTACTGCTGAGCCGCTTCGATAGCAGCAACCTTGCCCTCGATCTGGGGCAGGCTGAAACGATAGGCCACGTAGTACTTGTAGATGGTGCCGACATAGTTGATCGGCCCCTGTCCGACTTCGTTGGCCACTAACTGATCCACGTTGCCGAACCAGACATTGGGATCAAGCCCCAATTTCTCCGCCTTGCCTCGCAGCGCCTGCACCCGGTTCGGCCCGGCGTTGTAGGCGGCGAGGGCAAACAGGTGACGGTTGAGTCGATCCAGCTTGGGATCATTGAAGTAGGTATCGAGGATCAACCGCATGTAGCGGCAGGCGGCCTCCACATTGCCTTCAAGGGTGGTCAGCCTGGCGCCGTTGATGCCGACCTCCCGCCCCGTGCTGGGCAGCAGCTGCATGAGGCCCACAGCCCCCTTGTGCGAACGCACCTTGGGATTGAGGCCGGACTCCTTGTAGCCGAGTGCCGCCAGCATCAGCCAGTCGAGATCGTATTGATTGGCGTACTTCTCCAGCACCTTGCGAATGGTCGCGAGGCGACCCATGGGGTCCGGTGCCAGGATATTGCTCATCTGATCGCTGTGAACCAGCAACCGGCGCAGGGTCATGTCGCTGTAGAGGCTGTTGCGGCTGACGCTCGCCAGATAGCCATTGACCGCCTTGAGCAGCTCTGGACTGTTCTTGCGTAGCGCCCAGGCGCTGGTGCCGTTGCTGCGCAGGGGGATCAGCTTGTGAGCCTTTAGGCCGGAGATCATGCCCCCCAGCCAGATCCGCCCCTTGTAGCTGTCGGTCACCGTCAGGGGGATAATGCCGGCGGCCACCATCTCCAGCAGATCGCCATCCTGCAGGTATTCGGGCACCGTCTCGATATAGACGGGGGGCAGCCCCAGCTCGCGAAACAGCCAGTTGAGCTGACGCAGGCTCTCGTAGTAGCTGGAGCTGGCGCGCACCCAGACCCGCCTGCCGGAGAGCTGGGTAATGCGGCTGAAGGCGGGTAGGCTGTTCTGGCTCACCACCCACTCCTCTATGGAAGAGATGAGCGGCCGAGAGAAGGCCACCTGTTCACGTCGGGTCGGGGTCACCGTCATGGTCGCCGCCACCAGATCGCCGCGCCCCTCGGCCAGATAGTCCAGCAGCTTGTCCTGGCGCACCGGGATGTAGACCACCTTGAGCTTGACCTTCTCTTTGGCGAGATAGGTCTTGTTCAGCCAGCGTTCGAACCCTTGCAGCTGATTGACCAGAATGCCGTACTGGGCGCCGCGATCGAGAAAATAGAAGCCGCGCTCATAGACCACCAGCGCCCTGAGTTCGCGTTTTTGCAGAATGCTTTCGAGATCCCCGGGTTGGGGCAGACGCTGTGGCTTGAGTTCAGCCGCCAGTAGGGGAAAACAGCAGAGGGCCAGCAGAGCCCAGATCCAGCGTCGCATCACGATGGCTGCCCCTGTGCTGAGGTCACACCTGCAGCCTGTTGGCAGCACGGATCACGATAGAGGGTGGGATTGGGGGCAGAGATCCATCGCTGCGTCATGATCTTTACGCCTTCTGTTGGCCGACTCGCGCCGGGCAAAACGTCTGTGGGATAGAGTAACTATAGAACGCCGACCCACAGCAGAAGGGTCAACACGGCAGGCAAACCTGCCGCGTTATCAGACAACTCAGATAGAGCGGGCCCGCATTTCGAAAATCAGTTTTTCGGCAGTGCAGGTGAATTGCAGGCGGGCTTTCAGGATCACGCCATTGGCGCCCTGGGTCAGTTCGCTGCTCACTTGAGCTTCGGCGGTGACCTGTTTGGCCAGTGCTTCATAGGCAGCCAGCTTGGCGCGGGCATCAGCCTCGGCCGCGGCTTCAATCACCAGATCCATCACATCGTCGCCTTCGCCGATGATGGTGCCGATCTCGGCAAAACAGCCGCAGCTGTCACAGGTTTCGTTCAGTTCAACTTTCTCGTCTACAGACATTTTTTACTCCTACTGCTTATTTCGGATGATTTGCGTCGTCACGCATCGCCTTGCGAAAATCTTTGATGGCGGTACCCAGATCCTCACCTGCAGTGGCAAGACGCTTGCTGCCGAAGACCAGCACAACAACCAGCAAAAGGATCAGCATATGCCAGATATGAATTCCACCGAGTCCCATAGGGATACTCCTTCACAAAGAGATATCTGTTACTTGTATCAAAATAGAGCGCAGGGATTGTTGGGCAAAATCAAGGCAGGTGCAAGTGAGCAAATAAATCATAGCCAAAAAATAGGGCGACCCTGAGGTCGCCATATTGATTGTGCTACATGTCCCCTCAACCGCTACATCCTGTACCAGTGGTTCATGCGAACCTGAGACCATTCGAGGATAAGATCGCCAAGATATGAAAACAAATGGTATAAATTCATCTTAGAATTGAAGAGGATTCATATCATGCTGCTGGAACAACTGGGTCGCATCGACCTCAATTTGCTGATTATCCTGCAAGTACTGCTGGAGGAGCGCAACGGCAGCAAGGCGGCTCGCAGACTCCATTTGAGCCAATCCGCCGTCAGCAAAGCCCTAGGCCGCCTGCGCGATACCTTTGATGATCCCCTCTTTATTCGCTCCGCCTACGGGCTGGAACCCACCGGGCGCGCCCTTGCGCTGCAACAGCAGTTGCAACCCATTCTGCTGTCGCTGGACAACCTGATCCAGCCGCCCGAATTCGACCCCGCCAGCTCGGAGCGAGAATTCGTCATCGCCAGCATGGATAGCGCCTTCACCCTGTTTGCCCCGCTCTACCTGAGCGAGCTGAAGCGGCAAGCACCACGGATCCGCCTGCGTTACGAGGAGTGGACCGAAAACAGTCTGACCGAGATGAGTCAGGGACAGGTGGACATCGCCTTCGCGGTGCGAGAGAACTGCATCAACTCCGATTACCGGCTCGATACCCTGCCCGACAGCATCTGTCAGCGAGTGCTGGCGGTCGATGATCTCACCTGTCTGGTGCAGCAGCACCACCCCGCGCTGCGAGAGCCCAACTGGAATCTGGAGCACTACCTCAGCTATCCCCATGTGCAGACTTACTGCGAGGGGCGAGACCGCTGGATGCTGGATCACAAGCTGGCAGAGCAGGATCTCTACCGGCGTATCGAGGCAACCGTGCCCTCCTTCGAGGCGGCGCTGCGGATGGGAATGCACTCCGACATGATAGTGACCCTCTCCAAGCTCTACGCCCGCCACGCTACCCAGGTCTATCCGCTGTTGCAGCTGCCGCTGCCCATCGGGTTGGACAGCATCTCCCATCTGCTCATCTGGCATCAGCGTCACAGCGAGGATCCGGGCCACCGCTGGCTGCGGGAATTGCTGCTCTCCCTCATCATGAGCAAACTGGAACCCGCTGCGACCACTCACGGGTGACCGCCCCCTTCTCGGCGGCACAAAAAACAGGGCTCTGCGAAGCCCCGTTTCATTCACTTCAATATGTAAACCGCTCAGCCCTGACCGGTCACCGCCAGATAGTGATGTACCCCGTCCAGCAACATCTGGACCGAGATCATCACCAGCAGCATGCCCATCAGCCGCTCCACCGCAGTGAGTCCCCGCTCACCCAGCAGCTTGTTGAATACCTCGTAGAACATCAGGATCACCGCGCTGGCGGCCCAGGCCAGAAAGAGTGCCAGCGACCAGTCCACCATGCGGGTCGGCTCCTGATTGGCCAGCAGCATCAAAGAGGCGAGGATCGAGGGGCCGGCAATCATCGGGATCGCCATCGGCACCAGGAAGGGCTCCTCGCCCGCCGCCAGCCCGGTCACGCCCCCTTCACTCGGGAAGATCATCTTGATGGCGATCAGGAACAGGATAATGCCCCCCGCAATGCTGACCGCCTCCTGCCGCAGGTTGAGGAAGCCGAGGATCTGCTGACCGACGAACAGAAACAGCATCATGATGGCCAGCGAGAAGAGCAGCTCGCGGATCATCACCTTGCGGCGTCGCTTGGGATCGATATGACGCAGGATGGAGAGGAAGACCGGCAGGTTGCCCAGCGGGTCCATGATCAAAAACAGCATGACTGCGGCAGAAAAAGTATCCATACAACGCCCTGGTTACGCCCTGAATCGGGAAAAGAGAGGGGGCGAAATATAGCAAAGGGCGAAGAAT
Organism: Aeromonas aquatilis; assembly: GCF_054052405.1. Taxonomy (NCBI): domain Bacteria; kingdom Pseudomonadati; phylum Pseudomonadota; class Gammaproteobacteria; order Aeromonadales; family Aeromonadaceae; genus Aeromonas; species Aeromonas aquatilis. The sequence continues at coordinate 10,052 of NZ_JBSTYP010000081.1, forward strand.
TGAGCGAGCGCCAGATGCGCTCGCTGCAGGGTTAACCGTGGTTGCAGATCTTGTCGGCGCGGGTCTGGAAGCCCTCTGCCGAGTCGATAAATTTGCCGCGGGCAGCCAGAAAGTCGATCAGCGCTTCCGCATCCATCTCGCTGGCGCTGCAGGTATGAAAACGGGCCTCGGCACCGAACCGCTCGGCCATCGCCTGTTTCAGGCTGGCACGGGTAAATTGCCCCCCTTGTGCCAACATCATCTCCATCACTTCGTGACCATGAACCGATTGCGACATCTCTCACCTCAATAATGAACATATTTAATACCAATTAAATATCGCCACGCCCGGAGGGATCTTGATATAGGCCAATAAATTGCGCATTTCCTGGTCAAGGGAGTGGTCACCGCCACTGCTTTGTCGATAATGTGGCAACCCGCGTCAGGGATCGCTACACTGGCGCCCCTTTTTGGCCATCGCAGACAATGTATAAGGATATTGGCGTCATGCTGTTCCATGGAGAGGCTCTCAAGCCCTGGCAGATCTGGACCCGCCGCCCCCTCTGGCTCAAGACCCTGATCGGCATGCTGACAGGGGTGGGTCTGGGCGTCGGCTTTGAACAGCAAGCCCTGCTGCTCAAGCCCCTTGGCGTCCTGTTCGTCAACACCATCCAGATGCTGATGGTGCCCCTTATCTTCTGCTCGGTCATCGCCGGCCTCACCTCGCTGCTCAAGGGCAAGGCCCTCGATCGCATCGGCAGCAAGGCGATCTGCCTCTACTTCTGTTCGACCGCCATCGCCATCTGTATCGGCCTGATGATGGGCTGGCTGCTGGAACCCGGCATGGGTGCCGACATGGGCCCCTATGAGCGGGTCGGTATGTCGGAACCACCAACCCTGGCCAGCGTGCTGAGCCATCTGGTGCCGAGCAACCCGGTACAGGCGATGGTGGATGGCAAGATCCTGCAAGTGATCGTCTTTGCGGTGGCGCTGGCGGTCGCCCTCAATGCCAGCGGTCGCCGTGGCCGCCCCGCCATCCTCTTCTTCACCTCGCTGGCCGAGGGGATGTTCAAGCTGACCCAGATGGTGATGGCGCTCGCCCCTTACGGTGTCTGCGCCCTGATGGCCTGGATGACCGGCAAGTACGGCCTCGACCTGCTACTGCCGCTGCTCAAGGTGATCGGCGCCGTCTACCTCGGCTGCCTGCTGCACGTGCTCGGGGTCTACAGCACCCTGCTGCTTCTGCTGGCACGGCTCAATCCGCTGCACTACTTCAAGAGCATCGTTGATGCCCAGGCGGTGGCCTTCACCAGCAGCTCCAGCAACTCCACCCTGCCCATCAGTCTGGCCTGCGCCGAGAAGCGGCTGGGAGTCTCCCCCGCCATCACCGCCAAGGTGCTGCCCATCGGCGCCACCATCAACATGGATGGCACCGCCCTCTATCAGGGAGTGACTGCGCTGTTCGTGGCTCAGGCATTCGGGGTGGATCTGCACATGGTCGATTACCTGACCATCATCAGCATCGCCACCCTGGCCAGTATCGGCACCGCAGGCACCCCGGGTACCGGGTTGATGCTGCTGACCCTGACCCTGACGGCGGTGGGCTTGCCGCTGGAGGGTGTGGCACTGATTGCGGGCATTGACCGGATCCTCGACATGGCGCGTACCACAGTCAATGTTTCGGGGGATATTCTGGTGTCGGTGCTGATCGCCCGCAGCGAAAACGAGCTGGATCTGGCGACCTATCACGATGCCAGCGCAGGGGAAGATATCGAGTTCCCGCCGCGCTAGCGGAAGAAAGATCAGCTGTCGTGGGGATCGTGATGACAGCGCCAGCAGACGTCGACGTTGGCGCCGTTCTCCTCCCCGCACTGGCCGCACAGCCAGCCGTTACCCTGACGCTGCTGGTAACGCTCGATGACCCGTCCTGCCTTGCTGCGATCCTCGGCCCGCACCATCAAGGTCACCTGCAACATGTCGACCGGCAGCTCGCCAAGGGCGCCTGACAGCCCCTCGCCATTGAGGCGTACCAGCACCCCTTCCGCCTCCAGCGCCCCTTTCAACGCGTGCGCCTCCAGGGTGTGTGAGGCGCGATAGAGATTGATCCAGTTATCCATAGCTCCCCTTACAACAACTTGTCGATGCCAAACTCGGCGCCGTTCTCAATCATGAAATCGATGAATGCCCGCAACTTGCGCGGCATCAGTTGCCGCTCCGGAAACAGCAAATAAATCGGCACCCTGGGTTGCTGCCACTCTGGCAGCAGGATCACCAGCTCGCCGCTGGCCAGCTCATCCTGACAGAGCATAGCGGGTAACGAGGCCAACCCCAGCCCCGCCTTTGCCGCCTCCCGGGCACAGGTAATATTATTGACCCGAAAACGGGATAGGGGGTCAACCAGCACCTCTCTTCCATCCAGCTCGAAGCACCAGTGAGAGGCGAGAAATCCGCTGCTCACCGTCACCCGCTCGTGGTTGGCCAGATCCTCCGGCCGCTCGATGACCGTACTACGGGCCAGATAGTCCGGGCTGGCACAGAGCAGCCTTCCGGTGCTCCAGAGTCGGCGCGCCGCCAGATTGGAGTCGCTCATGTCGCCAATCCGCACCACCGCATCCAGCCCTTCGCTGATGGGGTCCACCACCCGGTTGGTCAGCTCCAGCTCCACCTGCAGGGCGGGATAAGCCTGCAAAAACTTGGCGACCAAGCGCCCGATCACCAGCTGTCCCGTCTCGATGGGCACCGCCAGCTTGAGGGTACCGGTCACCTCCTGCTGGCTGACACTGAGCATTAGCTCGGCTTCGGTCAGGGCATCGACCGCCTTGCTGCAGTGCAGGTAGTACTTCTCCCCCTCCTCGGTCAAAGTGAGCTGTCGGGTGGAACGATAGAGCAGACGAACCCCGAGTCGCTGCTCCAGCTCGGCAATGCGCCGGCTGACCATCGCCTTGGTCATCCCCAACTCACGGGCAGCCCCCGTAAACGAGCCCTTGTCGACGATACGCACCAGAATTAACGCGGCATTGAGATCCATTGTTGCACCAGTGAAACTGTATATCTCGTGAACCAATACTAATCGAAACAGTTGACCAGTGTTAGCCTGCGCCCCTTAAGTTCAGGAATCACAAAAATGAGTCAACACAAAAAAATTCCCCTGCTGGCAGCCATGATATTGGCGCTGCTCGGTCTGCTGTTCGCCGGTTACTGGTATCTTCACGGCCGCTATTTTGAAAGCACCGACAACGCCTATCTGCAAAGTGAAGTGACCGGGATCAGCTCCAAGCTGCCCGGTTATATCCGCGAAGTGCTGGTCACCGACAACCAGCCGGTCAAAGCGGGCCAACTGATCGCCCGTCTCGATGATCGCGAATACAAAACCAGGGTCGCACAGGCCGAAGCCGACCTGCGCCTCAATCAGGCGACGGCCGAAAATCTGGCCGCCACCCGCACCCAACAACTGAGCCTGATCCAGCAGGCCGAGGCCAAGGTCGCCTCCGCCAATGCCGAACAGCTGCGCGCCAGCCAGCAGGTCAACCGGATCAGTCAGCTCAACCAGCGCCACTACAGCTCGCAAGACAGTCTGGACGAGGTACGTGCCGGCCTGCAGGTCAATCAGGCGCAAGCCCGGGAGGCCCAAGCCGCCCTGCAAGCGGCCCGTGAGCGACTGCTGGTACTGGATGCCGAGCGCAAACAGAATCTGGCCAAGCTGGCATTGAGCGAAGCGCAACTGGAGCAGGCCAAGCTGGAGCTCGGCTACACCGAACTGCGGGCACCGGCCGACGGCATCATCGGCAAACGCAGCCTGCGGGAAGGGCTCTACGTCCAGTCCGGTATGCAGGTTGCCAGCCTGGTGCCGCTGCAGCAGGTGTGGGTCGAGGCCAACTTCAAGGAGACCCAGCTCGCCCATATGCAACCGGGCCAGAAGGTTGAAGTGGTACTCGATGCCTACCCGGATCAACCGGTCGAGGGGATCATCGACAGCCTGGCCCCCGCCACTGGCGCCAAATTCGCCCTGCTGCCACCGGAGAATGCCACCGGCAACTTCACCAAAATCGTGCAGCGGGTGCCGGTCAAGATCCGCATCCCCGAGCCGGGCCTGCTGGCAGGCAAGCTGCTGCCGGGTCTCTCCACCGAAGTGATCGTGGATACCCGCACTCCTGATCCCGTGGTGGCTGCCAACTGATGGAACCCATTCCACGTCGCAACTGGATCGCGGTCATGGGGGGCCTTATCGGCGCCTTCATGGCCATCCTCGACATCCAGATCACCAATGCCTCCCTGAAGGACATTCAGGGGGCCCTGTCAGCCACCCTGAGTGAAAGCTCCTGGATCTCCACCTCCTATCTGGTGGCGGAGATGATCGCCATCCCCCTGAGCGGCTGGCTGAGCCGGGGGCTGAGCGTGCGCCGCTACCTGCTCTGGACCACCGGTGCGTTTATCGCCGCCTCCGTGCTCTGCTCGTTCAGCTGGAACCTCACCAGCATGATCGTCTTCCGGGCGCTGCAGGGCTTCACTGGCGGGGCGCTGATCCCGATGGCCTTCTCCCTCATCGTCACCCTGTTGCCGCTACAGAAGCGGGCCACCGGCATGGCGCTGTTTGGCCTCTGTGCCACCTTCGCCCCCGCCATCGGGCCGACCCTCGGTGGCTGGCTCACCGAGCAGATGTCGTGGCACTACATCTTCTATCTCAACGTGCCGCCAGGACTGCTGGTGATGGCAATGCTGGCCCACGGGCTGGATAAAAAACCGGTGGACTGGGCCGTGATCAAGCAGGTGGATCTCATCGGGATTGTCACCATGGCACTTGGGCTCGGCTTGCTGGAGGTGGTGCTGGAAGAGGGCAATCGGGAAGACTGGTTCGGCTCAAGCTTCATCGTGCGACTGGCGGTCATCTCGGCGGTGGCGCTGGTGTTCTTCGTCATCAGCCAGCTGATCCGCCGTCACCCGCTGGTCGATCTGCGGCTGCTGCACAACCCGCGCTTCGCACTGGCCTGCTTCGCCTATCTGATCCTCGGCATGGCGTTGATGGGATCCATCTATGTACTGCCGCTCTACATGACCCAGATCCACAACTACAACGCGCTGGAGATCGGCGAAGTCCTGATGTGGATGGGGCTGCCGCAACTGCTGGTGCTACCGCTGGTGCCCAAACTGACCCACAAGATAGACCCGCGCTATCTGGTGAGCTTCGGCTTCCTGATCTTCGCCGTCAGCTGCTTTATGAACGTCAACATGAGTGCCGACTACGCCGGGCCGCAGCTGATCCAGTCGCTTATCGTGCGGGCGCTGGGGCAGCCCTTCATCATGGTGCCGCTCTCCCTGGTCGCCACCGCCAGCCTGAGCCACGACGAGATCCCCTCCTCCTCGACCCTGCTCAACGTGCTGCGCAACCTCGGTGGTGCGTTCGGTATCGCCATCATAGCGACCCTGCTCGACAACGATACCCGCACCCATGTGCTGCAAATTGGCAGCACTCTGGCCGCCAGCAGTATCGAGGGGCAGAGCTACCTGCTGCAACTGGCCCAGAGCATGATGGCGCAGGGCTCAGGCCCCGAGATTGCCCAGCAGCAAGCACGGGCCATGCTGGCCAATACCATCAACCGGGAAGCGGCAATTATGGCCTACAATCAGGTGTTCTACATCATGGGGATCTTCCTGTTGATCGCCAGCGGCCTGATGCTGTTGCTCAAATCCCCCGCCTCACGGGCAGCGGATGCCGAACCGCTAGAGGCGTGAAAAACCGCCGGGCATAAAACGAAAAACGGGCAAGCGCCCGTTTTTCGTTATCTGTTACCTGCATTCAACTGCATGGCGTCATCCTGCCAGCGACCCCGCAATCAGGAACTGGGCGGCAAAGTAGCTGCTCATCACCCAGGCGCGGGCATGGGGAAAGGGGCGGCGGAAGCGATCGAGCGCCAGCATGCAGTCGGAGAAGAGGAACATCAGCGCCCCCACCAGAGCGGCGGCAGAACCGGCGGTGAGAGAGGCATGCCAGGCACCGGCGGCCACCCAGGCCATGCCGATGATCACCAGCATGTAGCAGAAGACCGGGATCCGCATCTCCCCCAGCTTTCCCCACAGCAGGCCAAAGACCATGCCGGCGATCAGCAACAGCAGCAAACCATCCAACAGATTGAGCACCAGCGGCCCCTGGGCAAAGCCGACAATATAGCAGAGGTGCGCGACAAGAAATGCCGCCAACCCCTGAATGAAGCGATCGCTTGGCAGCATCAGCAGCACATCGCCCGCCAGCGAGAGGCCGAGGCCGAGCAGGATCCAGGCGTGAGAACCGTCGTGGTCATAACTCTGGTAGCCGAACGCCAACGCGATGATAAGCAGCATGGTCAGCGGCTTGCTGATATAGAACTGGCGGCTGTCTGAACCGTAGGCAGCACGGATGTGCCACCAACCTGAAGCGATGATCAAGAAACTCAATAACATGCCCTGCTCCTCACCTGTTGCTCGCAGTCATACGGCAACCGTTTTTATCATGGTGCAGGGTAACAAATTCCCTCCCCCAGTGGCAGGGGTGCTTATCAAATGGACAGACTAAGCCTAAAGTCTAATTGCCGCCCCGAGTGGTTCAGGGCATAAGTGACGGGTCTGGAGGATCACCATGGAAGAAGCTATGAAGAATTATCTGCCCGCCATCGATATCATGATGTGCCATCTGGGGATCAGCTTTGAGCAGGCCTGCGAACAACTGGGTCTTAGCCAGCAGGAGCAACAGGCACTGGATCAACTGCAGCAACAGCAGAGCCAAGCCAACTAAGCCCTCCCGTTATTGGATATCATGATGCGCCATCTGGGGATCAGCTTTGAGCAGGCCTGCGAACAACTGGGTCTTAGCCAGCAGGAGCAACAGGCACTGGATCAACTGCAGCAACAGCA